>JBFWSI010000382.1:0-4556 GCA_050248455.1 Gammaproteobacteria bacterium
ACCGACATCACCGACGCGATGCTGCTCGCGCGCCTGCTCGAGACGCTGTTCGATCGCGGCGTCGTGCTGGTGACGACCTCGAACGAGGTTCCGGACAATCTCTACCGCGGCGGCCTGCAGCGCGAACGCTTCCTGCCCGCGATCGCGCTGCTGAAGGAGCATCTCACCGTGCTCGAGCTCGCGGGCGCGACGGACTATCGGCTGCGCACGCTGGAGCAGGCGGCCGTCTACTACGTGCCAGACGATGTGCAGGCGCGCGCCGCGCTGCATGCGCAGTTCGAGGCCCTGACCTTGCAGGCGCCCGTCGCCGGCACGACCGAGCTCGACGAGCGGCCGCTCGCGGTGCTCGGCGAGGCGGACGGCGTCCTGTGGTGCGAGTTCGACGCGCTGTGCGGCGGCCCGCGCGGCACGCTGGATTACATCGAGCTCGGGCGCTGCTTCCACACGCTGATGCTGAGCGGGGTCCCGGTGATGAGCGAGGACCAGAACGACGCCGCCCGGCGCTTCGTCAACCTCCTCGACGAGCTGTACGACCGCAACGTGAATCTGCTCGTCAGCGCTGCGGCCGAGCCCGCGGGCCTCTACAAGGGGCAGCGGCTGGCGGCGATTTTTCGCCGCACGATCAGTCGCCTGACGGAAATGCAGTCGCACGAGTACCTCGCACGCCCGCATCAATCGGACTGAAACTGTGCATTAGAAACAAAAGCTTAATTTCGTTACTTGACAGCGAATTTAAGTTGACTATTCTAACGCTCTAATAGTTGGGCCAATTCGGCATGAAGCTCGAAACCGGCTCAAGAGTCAGAGGGTGGGAATCTTGGACCAGTTTGAATCGGCGATCGCGAAACTGCTCGACCATCGCTACGGCGACGGCATCGTGTACGAGCCGCGACACTCCAGCCGCGGCCTGCTGCAGGCCGCGATCGCCGGCGGATTCGTCAGCGAGGAAGGCTACGTGACCCGCAAGGGCCGGGCGCTCCTGGCGCGGGCGAGTACATTCAACGACCTCCGTGGGTGAGTAAGACAGGGCAACCTGTCACCAGCGTATTGGGGCTGCCTCTCGGCAGCCCTTCTTTTTTGTGCACCCGGCGAGAGTCGCGACCCAGCTTGGGCTTCCTTCGTCAGCCCAACCTATGAACTATTTTTTTGTAGCCCGGATGAGCGTAGCGAATCCGGGATCGGCGCACCCTGGAGCCATGCATTCGAGAAGGCTCGGCGTCATGCGCGGCGCGCAAGTCGAAGGACTTCGCGAATCGGACATGCCGGATCCCGGATTCGCTACGCTCATCCGGACTACGAGAACCGGCAGGCATCCGGTCGCGGCCGCCGCATCAATCCTTTTTCTTCTCCGTGTTCTCCGTGGCTGGATTCTCTTCACGGCGCCGGATGCCGTTTCTCCATCAGCCGCTGGATGCGCGTCGCGAGCGACTGGTGGTCCACCGCCGAATTCCGCCGCAGCACGTTCGACATCAGGGTCACCACGTAGTGGATGCGCCGCGGCGCGGCCGGGTGCTCGATCATCGCCACCGAGTTCATGAAGTTGCGCACGTTGCCCGCATAGGGCCGGCACACGAAGCCCGGCTCCGGCTTGCAGCCGAACCAGGAGCCGCTCTTGAAGTAGACCGCCGAGTTGAACAGCGCCGGTGACGACGCGTAGCGGATGCGACGCTCGGTGCTGTACATCAGCCGCTTGATCTCGCGCGAGGAGAAGGCGTCGACGAGCCGGCCCTGCTCGAGCTTCAGCATGTACTTCATCAGCTCGCGCGCCGAAGCGTGGCTCGAGGTGCCCTGCACCTTGCGCTTGCCCGTCGCGGTGAAGAACGAGCCCTGGCGCAGCTGCGCGAGATCGAGGCCGTTGCGCGTGACGGGCGCTTCGACGATCTCGGCCAGCGCCTTGGTCAACTCGGCGCGCGGCGTGGCCGGGAAATAGCGGTTGCCTTCGTCGACGGGCACGGGATAGCGCGTGCCGAAATGCTTCAGCAGCATGCCTTCCTTCATCAGCGCCGCGGCGGCGGAGTTCGAGCTCGCGGAGATCATCCAGTCCAGGTATTCGAACAGCGTGCCGCGATCGCCCGGCGCCAGCGGCCGGCGGATCAGGCGCTCGTGCTCGCGATCCCAGCGCCTCACGGTGTGCGAATCGCTGAGCACGAACTCGTCGGCGGTGACGACGGTATGCTTCAGCAGGTCGAAGCGCTTCTGCTCGTCGTCGGGGTAGAGATCGGCGAGCGCCTGGAAGAAGGCGAGGGCCACCATCAGCTTGCCGACGCTGCCGGGATTGCGCAGCACCTCGCCGTTGATCTCCGCATAGCGCGGCTGCGCCGGATCGCTCAAGTCGAGGATCGACACCGCATAGGCGCTCGCATAACCGCCGAGCAGCTCGCGCACCTGCGCGGTGAACTCGGGATCGAGCGCCGGCAAGGTCATCTCCTGCGGCAGGTCCGTGAGGCGCAGGTCGACCTCCTCGCGCGTCAGCAGCGCGCCGCGCGGCTGTTTGACGCCGGGCAGCTCGCCGGCCTGGACGCGGCGCGCTTCCTCGAGCCGGCCGATGCCGGTCGTCTCGTAGCTGTCCATCGGGTAGGCCGCTGCGCCGCCGGTCGCGGCGAGCAGACAGGCGCAGGCGTAGCCGCGAAGGAAATTCGACACGCTCATGGGACAGGCGCTCCAGTGGGAGTGGCAATGGTGCCGGGCGCGGCGTCGAGATCGATGGTCGCCGCGGCGCTGCCGGCAGGCTTCACGTCCAGCGACTGCAGGTAGCCGAGGCTGCGCGTGCGCGCGTTGTCGAGGAAAGGCCTGATCTGGAACAGGCGCAGGGCGCCGGCCTGGAAGCCGAACTCGACGTCGGCCGGGGCGGCCTGGCCGGCGGCATCGACGATCGCGGGAAAGCGCGTCGGCAGTTCGCGCGAGAACGCGATCAGACTCTCGATCTCCGCGGGCTTCAGCACGCTGTCGCTGCCCGTCACGGGCAGCTCGCGGATCCCGCCCTCGGGCACGACCTGACGGCGTACCGGCGTCGTCGCCTGCGCGAGCAGGCGCACGCGGCCGGTGGGCACGTGGATGCGCAGCGATTCGGCCGACTGCCCGTCGACCGCGCCGCCGACGCCTTCGTTGACGGCGACCGACAGCCAGTCGGCGCTGCCGGTATCGATCTCGCGCGTGACGAGCACGCCGGACTTGTCGTTGTCGACGCTCTTCAGCAGCAGCACCGCGGGATAGACGTGCTCGGGCTCGGTCATCAGCGACTGGCGCCACGCGAAGGAGCGCGCGGTGAACGGCGAGGCCCAGACCTGCGCAATCGCCTTGAAGATCGCGCCCTCGCCGACGACGTTCGGCAAGGTGAGGTTGAGGCCGGCGCCCGTGAAGCCGGGCAGATCCTCGACGTTGGTGTCGCTGCGCACGAACACGCCGTAGCTGCCGTCGGCGCCGAAGACTTCGCGCATGCGCGCGCCGAGCTCGCGGCGGAAGGCCTCGCCCGGATCGGCCGTCGCGACCCACTGTTCGAGCCGCGCGCGGAAGCGCTCCGTCGCCTCGCGGCGCGCGGGGTCGTCGGCGGGCAGCGCGGCGAGCTCGGCGTAATTGCGCTTCATCCAGTCGAAGACGCTGCCCGTCTCGCCCGCCATCGGCTGATCCAGCAGTGCGCGGAAGCGGCCGAAGGGGATTGCGATGCCGTCGGCGACGGCATCCGGATAGTGCGCCTTCAGCTCGCCGAGCTTGGCCGCCTTGGGTCCGACGGTGCGCCCGGAGTCGGCCGCGCGCAGCGCCCGCAGATCGATGAAGTCGCGCGCGGCGAGATCGAGCTTGGTGAGATCGACCGTGATCGTGGTGTTGCCCGCTGCATTCGAATCCTGCGCGAACAGCGCGGCCGTGTCGGCGCTCGCCGGCATGATGCGCACGGCGCCGCCGGGGCTCACCGCGAGCACGATGCGCCCTCCCGCATGCGCGCGCAGCTGATCGAGCAGACGCTGGTCGAAGGCGATGTTCGGAATGCCGAGGTTGCGCGCGAGGAGCTGCACGTGCGACAGCGGATTGCCGTCGCCGGCGGTGAGGATGCCCGCGACCGGCGGCAGATCGGACACCGTCTCGGGCAGCACGTAGATGTGATCGCGATCGAGCCGTTCCAGCTCGCCGTCGAGCGCGAAGGACAGGATGCCCTGCGCGAGGCCGGGATTCAGCGCGCGCAGGCCGCCGCCGACGTCCGCGTCGAACAGCCGGTTGCTGATCCCGTTCAGCGCGTTCGCGTCGCGCACCAGCCCGTCGACGAGCTCGGCGTGCGCCAGCAGCGCGCTACCGCGCAGCTGGTCCTGGATGAACAGCGCCGCCTTCGGCTCGATCTCGGTGAGCTTGTCCATCGCGCTGCCGAAGTGCAGCCGATAGTTCTGGCTCGCCCAGTGCGGCGCGAGCGCGAGATAGTCGAGCACCTGCTTGTACAGCGCGGGCGTCGGCGCGGGCGCGTCGAGCTGCGCGAGCTCGGCGTGCATCGCGGCGTACTGACGCCGCGACAGCAGGCCCGTGCCGTACAGTGCGTCGAGGCCACCGGCGATGCGCGCGAGGCGTGCGCG
>JBFWSI010000383.1:0-4553 GCA_050248455.1 Gammaproteobacteria bacterium
TGACGCGAGCTGCCTCTTTCGAGCGTGGCTGTGAGGGAGTACGGGGAAGGGGGCCGGCGATCCGACCCGCGACTGAACCATAGCCAAGGACTTTTCAAATTTCAATAAATTCCGTTCGTCTTTTTCAAATACCGAAATCACCCACATATGCGGCACTGCACATATTTTTACGCTGCAGTGCAGTGAAGCAGACGCGCTCAATAGCTGGGCGGCGTCATCGCCCACAGCACCACGGTCTCGCCGCGCCCGGGATTGCGATAGCGGTGCGGGCTGGTGCTCGGGAAGCTGAAGCTGTCGCCGGCGGCGAGCACGGTCGAGACGCCGTCGATCCACAGCTCGAGCTGGCCCGACACGATGTAGCCCGCTTCCTCGCCGTCGTGCGTGTAGGGACTGTCGCCGCTGGAGGCGCCGGGCGCGAACGTCGAATACAGCAGGCCGAGATGGCGCACGGCCTGCGAATTGAGCTGGTAGTCGTCGATGCCGTCGGCATAGCTGATGTGTCGCCGCTGCTGACGCCGCACGATGTACTGCTCGACGCGCGCCCCCGGCTCCTGCGGCAGGAAAAACCAGGAGATGTTGACGCCCAGCGCACGACTCAGATCGTGCAGCGTCTTGATCGACGGCGACACGAGGTCGCGTTCGAGCTGGGACAGATGGCCGACCGAAACGCCGGTGGCCACCGACACCGCCTGCAGCGTCTTGTTCTGGCGCAGGCGCAGCGCGCGCAGCTTGGCGCCGATGAGGCCATCCTCCTTCGTCACGCCGATCTCCTGCGCGCCGCTCGTCGCTTCGAGGCGCGCGGCGGCCCGGGCCGGACGCGCGGCCTGCGCTTTGCGAGCGTTAGTCTTGGGGTCGTGCACGCGGCTGTCTCCCTGGTTTGCGGTTCCTGCGGTGGGCGGCGCGAGCCGCGTCATCGACGCGCGAACCGGCGGTCCGCCGCCCGCGTATACGCCGACTTCCGTCGCCTTTCCTTGATCTGCGGCGTAGCCCGCCGCAGGAGCGGGCGATACTATTCGGCAAGCACTCACCTGCCGGCAAGCCCGGCGCCTTTTCGCGAGGACTCACGATGAACGAGGTCTACGTCGCCGGCGTCAGCATGACGCACTTCGGCAAGCACCTGAATCGCTCGATCAAAGATCTCGCCGCCGAGGCGCTGGACGGTGCGCTCGCCGACGCCGGCGCGCGCCGCGAACAGATCGGCGCGGTGTTCTACGGCAACTGCGTGCAGGGTCACATGGAAGGCCAGGACATGGTGCGCGGCGAGATCGCGCTGCGCGAGGCCGGCATCCAGAAAGTGCCCGTCGTCAACGTCGAGAACGCCTGTGCGACGGGCAGCACGGCGCTGCACATGGCGGTGTCGTACGTGCAGAGCGGCGCCTGCGACATCGCGCTCGCGATCGGCGTCGAGAAGATGTTCTCGACCGACAAGGCGCTGATGTTCGCCGCCTTCGACGGCGCCTGGGACGTGCACACGGTAGAGCGCAACCGCGAGATGCTGACGAGCGTCGGCGAAGGCGTGCCGGTGCCGCCGGGCTCGCAGTCCGACAAGCCCTACAGCGTGTTCATGGACGTCTATGCGGGGCTGTGCCGGCTGCACATGAAGACCTACGGCAGCACGCAGCGTCAGCTGGCCGCCGTCGCGGCAAAGAACCACCGGCATTCGACGATGAACCCGCTGTCGCAATATCGCCAACCGTTCTCGATCGACGAAGTGCTGTCGGCGCCGCCGATCACCTTCCCGCTGACCTTGCCGATGTGCTCGCCGATCAGCGACGGCGCGGCCGCGGCAATCATCTGCAATGCCGCCGGTCTCGCCAAGCTCGACGGCGCGGCGAAGCGCGCGAAGCGCGTGCTCGCCTCGGTGCTGCAGACGGGCAGCGATCGCGCGCCGGCCGACTACGCGCAGCACGCGACGCGGCTCGCCGCGCAGCGCGCCTATGCCCAGGCCGGCGTCGGGCCCAAGGACGTGTCGGTGGCCGAAGTGCACGACGCGACGGCGATGGGCGAAATCATCGAAGTCGAAGCGCTGGGCCTCGTCGGTCCCGGCGACGCGGGACCCGCGGCGGAACGCGGCGAGCTCAGTCTCGGCGGCCGCATACCGGTCAATCCGTCCGGCGGTCTCGAATCCAAGGGTCATCCGATCGGCGCCACCGGCCTCGGCCAGGTCTTCGAGCTCGTCACGCAGCTGCGCGGCGAAGCGGGCGCCCGTCAGGTCGACGGCGCGAAAGTGGCGCTGGCGCAGAACGGCGGCGGCATCATCGGCGTCGAGGAAGCCGTCGTGGCGGTGACGGTGCTGGGGTCTTGAGGGGATTCAATCTAGCCGCGGAGGATACGGAGAAAGAAATCGATGGGGCCTGCATCGCCGCGACGCCGTCGCGCTCATTGGCGCAGGCGATGCGGAAGCTCCCCAACGATTCCCTGTCTTTCTCCGCATCCTCCGTGGCTATGTAGCTGAGCGCAAATACACTCCACTGGCTGTTCGATAGCGTATGCCCGCATAAGAATCTCCTGCGTCATTCCCGCGCAAGCGGGAATCCACGCCTGACGACGACGTTCCGTCGGGCGATTCCTCTTTTTTCCGCGCTGGACGCCGGGGTAGTGCATGGATTCCCGCTTGCGCGGGAATGACGGTAAATGAACGCACAGTGGAGTGTATTTACGCTCAGCTATATAGATTCTCTTCCTCGAACGCCTAAGTACCGAGGCGTCGAATCGCGGCTTCGGTCAGGAACTGATCGAACAGGCTTTCGTCGTTGACCTTCATCTCGTAGCCCGCGACCTTGCGCGTCTGCTCGAGACGGGTCATGCGGTTGCTCTGCACGTCGTGCGCGTGCACGTTGCACCAGGACCAGTACGGATACTTGCCGTCCATCACCTTCTTGTCGCCCTTCTCGTACAGCGAGTACGAGCCGTCGAACGACTTGAAGGGTTCGCCGCGGCGATCGTAGGTCACCATGTTGACGGGCAGCAGCGTGCGGGCGTCGAACCACACGCGCTTCTTGCCGACCGGCGCGCGCGGATAGCCCGTCGGCTCGGCCTCGACGATGATCACTTCCGGCACCAGCTCGACGTTCGTGTCCCAGAAGGTGACGCCCTGCGCGCCGCCGTGCACCTTGCCTTCCCAGTTGTCGTGGTCGGCGTTCCAGTTCTGCGTGAGCCCGGCGAGGAAGGGGCCGCGCCCGATGATCTTGAAGTTGCCCCAGGTCAGGTAGGGATCGCCGGCCGCCCAGGCATCGGACAGATAGAGCGTCGTGCCCGGGATCAGCGGCTCGAAGCGCTGGCTCGACGGGAAGCGGCGCACGCGCTTGAAGGCCGGCAGGTAGCCGAGCAGATCGGGGAACGTCGCCTGGTCGTAGGCCCAGATGTTCAGGAACGACGTGCCCTTGGCATCGTTCGGATAGGTGAAGAAGACCGACTGGTAGCGCAGCTTGTCTTCCATGCCCGGGCGATAGGGCTTGGGGTCGAGCGTGACGCGCGCGACGGGCGCGTACTCGCACCAGCAGATTTCGTAGAAATAGCCCTGCTTGCCGTTGTCGTCGATCTCGTAGTCCTTGACCGTGTAGAACGACACGTCGTGACGCCCCCAGGACAGCGTGATCGGCACGAAGACTTCGAGCGCCGACTGCGGCTCCGGGAACGGATTGCCGCCTATCCACGGCTTGCCGTCCAGCGTGTAGCAGTTGCCCTTCTCGTCGAGCTTGGCCTGGCCGCGGTTGCGCAGCGTCGCCTCGACGTAGTCGACCGGCGAGAGATGCATCATGTCGGTCGTCGCCTGCACGATGCCGATCTTCCGGCCCATCTGCTTGACCTGCATGTAGCGCACGGGATCGAGCAGGTCCTGCACGAGGTCGACGTTGTTCACGTCGATGACGTCGCCGGGCTTCACTTTCCCCTTGGTGTAGACCTCGATCGACAGCAGTTCTTCCGGATAGGCCTTTTCGAAGCTGCCGTTCTGCGCCACGGCGTCCCACACCGAGCCGAGCACGCCGGCGCCGAGCAGGCCCTGGGCGGTGCGGGACATGAACAGGCGCCGGCTGTAGCCGGCATCGTACTTGCGGATATGCATGATGACTCCCGGGCTCGTGGATCGCGTGTCGCGCGATCGATCAGACACACAGGGCCGCGAAGCGTTCCTCGACGATCGCCGGCTCGAAATCGCGACCGATGAACACGAGCCTGCTCTCGTGGTCGTCGTCCGGCCACTCGTCCAGCCACTGTAGCGGATAAAATCGGTTTTGCACGGCATGGATCAAGGCCGGGCGATCGCCGCGCTCGCGAAACCCGGCGATGCCCTTGATGCGCAGGATCCGCGGGCCCAGCTCGTTGACGACCCGGTTCAAGAAAACGGTAGTGCCGGCGAGGCTGAGCGCGCCGGCGTGCCGGCAGACGAGGCTCCTGTAGCGCGCGTCGTGCGCGTGTTCATGCACGTGATCGGCGAGGCGCGCGGTCCAGGCGGCGACACGCGCGGCGCGGCGCGCCGGATCGTGGGCTTCCGCCGGTTCGTCGGCGACGACGAGCTCGGCCGGCAAATCGCCCTGCACCGCCTCGACGAC
>JBFWSI010000384.1:0-4527 GCA_050248455.1 Gammaproteobacteria bacterium
AGGTCGTGAAGCCCAAGCTCGAGCACATCCGGGTCGGCGCGCAGAAAGCTGGCCGCAGCCTGCCGGCGGATTTCCACACCGCGTTCATCACCACCGCCTGCGTGCTGCGACCGGGCGACAAGCTCACCGACGATCGCATCATCGACGAGACCGGCAGCTGGGTCGCCTGCGAGCTGCACTTCTTCTACGAGGTGTGGAAGGACAACGGCCGCGACGATGCAATCATTCCGGATCACTTCGAGGCGATCTGGCCCGAGTACCTCGCCCACGTCGATGCGATGAGCCTGCCCGAGCGCGCGCGCTTCCGGCAGATCCACGACGGCCATCTCGTCTATCTGCAGCCCGGCGAACGGCGCTTCATGCGGCCCGAAGCCATCCGGTCGAGCTGTCTCATCGGCGAGCCCGACGCGCTGATCGAGCACGTGAAACGCCTGGAGGCCGGCGGCATCAGGGAAATCGACCTGTGGCCGCCGATGGACTGCGAGCGCAAGGTGCTGCGCGACTTCGCGGAATACGTGATGCCGGCGTTCCGCTGAGCAGCCGCGGGCCGGTCCGCCGCCGGCCCGTGCCTCGCATGGACAACTACGACTACTGCGCGCAGTGGGTGCTGGATCGGCGTCCGGCCGCCGGTGCCCGCGCGCTCGACTACGGCTGCGGCGCCGGCCACATCGTCTCGCGCCTGCGCGCACGCGGGATGGAGGCCTACGGCTGCGACGTCTTCTACGAGGGCGGCGATTACTCGGGCGAGGTGCAGCAGGACTATTTCGCGAGCGGCGTCGTCCGACGCATCGAAGGCGGACGCATTCCCTTCGACGACGCGAGCTTCGATTTCGTCACCAGCAACCAGGTGTTCGAGCACGTCGCCGATCTCGGTGCCGTGCTCGCCGAGATCGCGCGCGTGCTGAAACCCGGCGGCCGTCTGCTGTGCCTGTTCCCGGATCGCAGCGTGTGGCGCGAAGGTCATTGCGGCGTGCCCTTCCTGCACTGGTTCCCCAAGCGCAGCCGCCCGCGCGTGCGTTACGCGATGCTGATGCGCGGACTCGGCTTCGGATATTTCACCGAGAGCAGGAGCGTGCGGCAGTGGAGCGAGAGCTTCTGCACCTGGCTGGACGACTGGACGCACTATCGCTCGCGCGCGGAAATCGAGCATCTCTTCGCGCGCCACTTCGGGCCGCCGCAGGCGCGCGAAGAAGAATGGCTTGCGCGTCGTCTCGAGGGACGCCCTCTGCCGCTCGTGCTCGTGCCGCACGCGCTGCAGCGTCTCGTCGTGCGCAAGCTCGCGGGGCTGGTGTTCGAGGTCGAGAAGCCCCTGCCTCCGGCGGCCGCATCGGCCGATCGCAGCCCGGGCGTAGCGCAGCGAGACCCGGAATCGTCGCCGGACTGAGGCGCTGAATCCCGGGTTGCGCGCTGCGCGCTCCACCCGGGCCACGAGCCGGTCGAGCGTGGCGAAGTCGATGCGGGATGGACGCCGTCGGCCGGCGTGGGACGTTCTCCCGTCACGCGCGCCGAATCGTGAATCAGTGTGTATCCGCTGCGCAGTACCGGCAGCGCTGCCCGGCGCTTCCTACGGTGGACTCCTCGATTCATCGCCCTGCGGGAGGTTGCCATGCGCGCGCTGCACGTCCTGGTCCTTACGTCCCTGCTCATCGGCCTCGCCCCCGCCGCCTCGGCGTTTGCCGTGTTCGACATCGATGCCGCCCACTCGCTGAAGTGGGGCGACAACGCCAACGGCACCTCGGGCGGCAGCGTGCGCTGGAGCTTCATTCCCGCGGGCACCGCCGGCGACGCCTACTGCGGCACGGCCTGCGCCGGGACTGCCGTCACGTCGATCAACATCGAGAACGCCCCGGGCGCCGGCTACACGCTGACGCCGCTCAGCGATCTCGCGAGCCTGATCCAGGCGACCTTCGAGCGCTGGTCCGCGGTCGCCGACATCAGGTTCATCGGTCCGGACCCCGACAGTGGACTCGCGATCAACGATTCGAACGCCGGCGTGCCCGAGATCCGCATCGGCGTGTTTGCGTTCTCCGCGGGTGGCGGCGCGGTCGGTTTCGCGCCGCCGCCGAACGGCGGCACCGGCGCGGGCGACATCCTGTTCGACGCGAACTCGTTCTACGCCTTCCAGCCCGGTGCCGAAGGCGACGCGTTTCCCGCGGCCTCGACCGCGCCGAACGACTTCGTGGGTTTGCTGCTGCACGAGATGGGGCACGCGCTGGGTCTCGATCATCCGACGGGAGCCGATGCGGTCTGCCAGGTGATGGACGTCAGCCCCGCGTGCTTCGGCCGCATCAACCGTGAGCTGGACGCCGACGACATCGCCGGCGCGCAGTTCCTGTACGGACCGGCTCCGGTGCCGCTGCCGGCACCGCTGTGGATGCTCGGCGGCGCGCTCGCCGTGCTGGGCGCGCTGCGCAGGCGCTGAAGGCGTCGCCATTCGCGGATGGAATTTCCCGGATGAGCGCAGCGCATCCGGGATCCCGACCCGGCCGACGGCTCAGGCGATGCGGTTGAGTGCCTGCTCGAAGCTCGCGACGGTGCGCTCGACGTCGCGCAGCTTGTCGAGCCCGAAGAGGCCGATGCGGAAAGTCTTGAAGTCCGCCGGCTCGTCACATTGCAGCGGGACGCCGGCGGCGATCTGCAGGCCTTCGGCCATGAACTTCCTGCCGCTCTGGATCTCGGCGTCGTCGGTGTAGCTGACGACGACGCAGGGCGCCTGGAAGCCCGCCGCCGCGACGCTGTCAAAACCCTTCGCGACGAGCAGCGCGCGGATGCGCTCGCCGATCGCGATCTGCGCCTCGCGCAGGCGCTCGAAGCCGACGGCTTCGGCTTCCGCCATCATCTCGTCGAGGCGACGCAGGCCGTCGGTCGGCATCGTCGCATGATAGGCGTGCGCGCCGCCCTCGTAGGCTTCCATGATCTGCAGCCACTTCTTCAGATCGCAGGCATAGCTGGTCGAAGTCGTCGCGTCGATGCGCTCGCGCGCGCGCGCGCCGAGCATCACGAGGCCGGCGCAGGGCGAGCTGCTCCAGCCTTTCTGCGGCGCGCTGATCAGCACATCGACCCGGCACGCATCCATGTCGACCCACATCGCGCCGGAGGCGATGCAGTCGAGCACGAACAGGCCGCCGACTTCGCGCACCGCGCTGCCGACCGCGGCGAGGTAATCGGGCGGCAGCATCATGCCGGCCGCGGTCTCGACGTGCGGCGCGAACACGAGATCCGGCTGCTCGGCGCGGATCGCGGCGACGACTTCGTCGATCGGCGCCGGCGCGAAGGGCGCGCGCGTGCCGCCGGCGCCGATCTGGCGCGCCTTCAGCACGGTGGCGGCGGCCGGGATGTTTCCCATCTCGAGGATCTGCGTCCAGCGGAAGCTGAACCAGCCGTTGCGGATCACGAGGCACTTCTTGCCGGTCGCGAACTGGCGCGCGACCGCCTCCATGCCGAAAGTCCCGCTGCCGGGCACGACGATCGCGCTCTGCGCGCGGTAGACGGCCTTCAGCACGCGCGAGATGTCCTTCATCACGCCCTGGAAGGTGCGCGACATGTGGTTCAGCGCGCGATCGGTATAGACGACGGAATACTCGAGCAGGCCGTCGGGATCGAGGTCGGGGTAGAGAGCGGTCATGGGGTCTCGCTTGCGATGATCGGGGTCAGGGCGGGCCGCGAACGGGCCCGCGCGCAAGCTAGCATCTTGGCGGGCGGAAGCCCAGCCGGCCGGCCGTACGGCGGGCTCTCGCCGTCAGCGCCGGATCAGCGACAGGAACTCCTTGCGCGTGTCGGGGTTGTTCTTGACCGAGCCGCGCAGCGCCGAGGTGACGGTGCCCGTGCCGAGGTGGCGCACACCGCGCGATTCCATGCACATGTGGCGGCATTCGATGACGACGGCGACGCCGAGCGGCTGCAGATGCATGTCGAGGGCGTCGGCGATCTGGTTGGTCAGGCGCTCCTGTACCTGCAGCCGGCGCGCGTAGACCTCGACCAGGCGCGACATCTTCGACAGGCCCAGGATCCGCTTGTCCGGCACATAGCCGATGTGGGCGCGGCCGAAGAACGGCGCGAGGTGATGCTCGCACAGCGAGTACACGGGGATGTCGCGCACGATCACCATTTCGTCGACGCTCTGTGCGCCGTCCTCGAAGCTCTTCAGGATGTCTTCGGGGTTCTGCCGGTAACCGCTGGTGTATTCCTGCCAGGCCTTGAGGAAACGCAGCGGCGTTTCCTTCAGGCCTTCGCGATCGGGGTCTTCGCCGATCATCGCGAGCAGCTTGCGCACGACTTCGAGATCTTCGGGCTGGAACATGATGTGGGCTCTGGCTTCGGGCCGCGCTGCTGGGCCGGAACGCCCTACCTTAGCGAGCCGTGCCCCGATTGGCTACGGCCTGCCGCCTTACGCGGCTGCCGGCCGATATGCCAATTATTGAGTCTTGCATAAATTGTGGAACTTAGCGCCATAGCGACGATCGGATCGACCAGGAGATACACTGGAGCCGATGTCGATGCGCAAACACTCCCAAGCTGAACTCGAGA
>JBFWSI010000385.1:0-4523 GCA_050248455.1 Gammaproteobacteria bacterium
CTTTTGCTTGGGTGTCGCCGGCCGACTCAGGCCGACTTCTTCTGCTTGCCGCTCGCCGCGGCCTGCTGGCGCTTCAGGTTCAGGGCTTCGTCGACGAGCTCCTGCTGCTGCTTGACGTGCAGCGCGTAGTAGCCGACCGCCGGCGAGGCCGAGAACGGGCGCGCGACGCACAGCAGCGGGATTTCGGCCTGGAAGCAGCCGCCGAGATGCCGCCGTCCCCGCATCGCCGTCCACGCGCCCATGTTGCGCGGCTCCTCCTGCACCCAGACGACCTCCTTCAGGTTCGGATACGTCGCCGCGACGGCGAGGATCTCCTCGCGCGGGAACGGATAGAGCTGCTCGACGCGCACGATCGCGCAGTCCCCCGCGTCGCGCTCGCGCCGCGCCTCGAGCAGGTCGAAGTAGACCTTGCCGGTGCACAGCAGGAGGCGCGTGACGCGTTTGCGATCGAGCGCGTCGATCTCGTCGATGACGGTGTGGAAGCTGCCGTGCTCCAGCTCGGCGAGCGAGGATACCGACAGCTTGTGGCGCAACAGGCTCTTCGGGCTCATCACGACCAGCGGCTTGCGGTACGGGCGCAGCGCCTGGCGCCGGAGCATGTGGAACATCTGCGCCGGCGTCGTCGGGTAGACGACCTGCATGTTGTCCTCGGCGCAGAGCTGCAGGTAGCGCTCGAGGCGCGCCGACGAATGCTCCGGGCCCTGGCCGTCGTAGCCGTGCGGCAGCAGCATCGTCAGACCGCAGAAGCGGCCCCACTTCTCCTCGCAGGACGCGATGAACTGGTCGATCACGACCTGCGCGCCGTTCGCGAAGTCGCCGAACTGCGCTTCCCAGATCACCAGCGAGCGCGGCTCCGAGCTCGCATAGCCGTATTCGAAACCGAGCACCGCCTCCTCGGACAGGGTCGAATTGATGACGAGGAAGCTCGCCTGATCGGTCGCGATGTTCTGCAGCGGCAGGTAGGTGTCGCCGGTCTTGCTGTCGTGCAGGACGGCATGGCGATGGAAGAAGGTGCCGCGGCCGCTGTCCTGGCCGGAGATGCGCACGGGCGTGCCTTCGGTCAGCAGGCCAGCGTAGGCGAGCGTCTCGGCATAGCCCCAGTCCACCGGCACTTCGCCGCGCCCCATCCGGCGCCGATCCTCGACCACCTTCTTCACCGCGCGATTCAGCTCGAATTGCGGCGGGAAGCTCGTGAGGCGCTCGGTCAGCGCCTGGATGCGCTCGGCCGACAGCGTGGTGTCGACACCGTCGCGCCAATGCGTATTGCGATAAGGCTCGAAGTTGATCTGGAAGCGCCTGTCGTCGACGGTCGACGGCGGCCGCGACACGATGACGTTGTTCTCCAGCGCTTCGACGTAGCGCTTCGCCATCGCCTGCTCTTCACCTGCCTCGATCACGCCTTCGGCGACGAGGCGGTCGGCGTAGATCTTCCGCACCCCCGGGTGCTGGCGCACGTGCTGGTACATCACCGGCTGCGTCGCGGCCGGTTCGTCGGCCTCGCTGTGGCCGTGCTTGCGATAGCACACCAGATCGATGACGACGTCCTTGTTGAACTCCATGCGGAAATCGAGCGCAATCCGCGCGACCAGCGCGACGGCCTCGGGATCGTCGCCGTTCACGTGGAAGATCGGTGCCTGGACCATCTTCGCGACGTCGGTGCAGTACAGCGTCGAGCGCGAGTCCAGCGGGTCGCTGGTGGTGAAGCCGATCTGGTTGTTGATGATCACGTGCACCGTGCCGCCGGTCGAATAGCCGCGCGTCTGCGACAGGTTCAGGGTCTCCATCACGACGCCCTGGCCGGCGAAGGCCGCGTCGCCGTGGATCAGCAGCGGCAGCACCTGGTTGCGCTCGACGTCGCCGCGACGATCCTGGCGCGCGCGCACCGAGCCCTCGACCACCGGATCGATGATCTCGAGATGCGAGGGATTGAACGCGAGCGTCACGTGCAGCGGGCCGCCCGGCGTCGCGATGTCCGACGAATAGCCGAGGTGGTACTTGACGTCGCCGAGGCGCGCGTCGCGGCTCTTGCCTTCGAATTCCTCGAAGAGCTTGGACGGATGCTTGCCGACGATGTTGACCAGCACGTTGAGGCGGCCGCGATGGGCCATGCCGATCACGATCTCCTTGATGCCGCGCTCGCCGCCGTGGTCGACGACCTGATCGACCAGCGGAATCGCGCTCTCGCCGCCCTCGAGCGAGAAGCGCTTCTGGCCGACGTACTTGGTGTGCAGGTATTCCTCGAGCGCGCCGGCCGCGATCAGCCGTTCGAGCAGGTGGCGCTTGTGCGCGGCATCGAAGGAGGGCTTGCCGAGGATCGGCTCGAGGCGCTGCTGGATCCAGCGCTTCTGCGCCGTCTCGACGATGTGCATGTACTCGGCGCCGATCGTGCCGCAGTAGGTCGAGCGCACGATTTCCAGGATGCGCCGCAGGCTGGTGTGCTGGCCGCCGATGCCGGCGAGCGAGCCGGTGTTGAATTCGCGATCGAGATCGGCGTCGCTGAGGCCGTGGAAGGCCGGATCCAGTTCGGCGACGTGCGGCCGCTCGTGCTGGCTCAGCGGGTCGAGGCGCGCCATGCGGTGACCCATGAAGCGGTAGGCATTGATCAGCTGCAGCACCTGGACCTGCTTGCCGTCGTCGACGCCGGCCGCGGGCGCTGCCGCGGCGACGGCGTGGCGGTCGCTCATCGCGCGGACCTGGAAGCGCTCGCGGATCGGGCCGTGGGCGATGTCGGGCGCGCCGGCATCGCTCTGCAGGCCGGCGAAATAGCTGCGCCACGTGGCATCGACGGCGTTGGGATCGGCGAGATAGCGTTCGTAGAGGTCCTCGATGAAAGCGGCGTTACCGCTGGAGAGACAGGAGGCAGGCAGCATCTTCATCCTCTGGCAGTGCGGGACTGCGATTGGGTCTTCCGGGCCGGAACCGCGGCCGGCCGGAGGCTCGTCCGTATGTCGGCACGGGGTCTCGGATCTTTGATCATCGGGCACCCGAAGTCACCCGTCGCCAAGCGGTTCCGCGCGCTTCTTGCAGCGGTAAATCAGCATTGCGCCTGCGGTTGTCGCGAAGGCGCGCGGGCCTCGAGCAATCCGCCGAGGCATGCGCCGAAGCGGTGCGGACGCGGCCCGCCGCGCCCGTCGCGGGGGCGCGACGGTCAAGCGCTCGCGCATCGCGGTCGCTAAGCCGGAGCGCGGCGATCCCGGTCCGTCGTCGGGCGCTCGCGGAGGCCTTCGACGAAGCGCGTTTCCGCCGCTCGTCGGCGGCCTCCGCTCCGTCATTCGCAGGAGATCCGCAAGCTTGATGGCCCTCCTGACGCACGGGTATTCTTAGGGTCTTGTGCGACGCACATGCGGGCGCGCACGCCGGGCATTTCCTAGCTAGCGATGAAGAGGCAGAAGGGGCATTCACTTATGGCAACTCGCACCGTGACCATTACCGACAACGTTTCCGGCAAGCAGGTGGAATGCCCGGTCCACGAAGGCCAGTACGGCGCGCCGGTGATCGACATCAAGAACCTGTACAAGGAGCTCGGGATGTTCACCTTCGACATCGGCTACGCGTCGACCGCGGCCTGTCGCAGCGCGATCACCTATCTCGACGGCGAAGAAGGCGTGCTCCTGCATCGCGGTTATCCGATCGAGCAGCTCGCCGAGAAGTCGAACTTCCTCGAGGTCAGCTACCTGCTCGTTCACGGCGAGCTGCCGACCGCCAAGCAGTTCGACGAATGGACCCACGCGATCAAGATGCACGGCATGACGCACGAGCACCTGTCGCGCTTCTACCAGGGCTATCGCTACGACGCGCACCCGATGTCCGTGCTCGCCGGCGTGTGCGCCGCCGTCGCGTCCTACTATCACAGCCAGACCGACATCTATAACCCCGAGGACCGCATGCTGACGGCCCGGCGCGTGATCGCGAAGATGCCGAACCTGGTCTCGAAGATTTATCGCCACCAGTCCGGCCTGCCGTTCGTGTATCCGGACAATGCCCGCGAATACGTCGAGAACTTCATGTACATGATGTTCTCGTGGCCGACCGAGCCCTATGTCGCGAACCCCGTCGCGCTGCGCGCGATGAACCTGCTGCTGATCCTGCACGCCGATCACGAGCAGAACGCCAGCACCTCGACGGTGCGCCTCGCGGGCAGCGCGGAGAGCAACCCCTTCGCCTGCGTCGCGGCCGGCGTCGCGACGCTGTGGGGCAAGGCCCACGGCGGCGCGAACGAAGCCGTGATCGACATGCTGAAGGAGATCAAGGATCCGAAGAACATCCAGAAGTTCGTCGATCGCGCCAAGGACAAGAACGACCACGCGCGGCTGATGGGCTTCGGCCATCGCGTCTACAAGAACTACGATCCGCGCGCGAAGATCATCCGTCAGTCCTGCCACGATCTGCTCGACGCGATGAACGTCGACCAGCCGATGTTCGAGATCGCGATGGAGCTCGAGCGCATCGCCCTCAACGACGAATACTTCATCTCGCGCAAGCTGTACCCGAACGTCGACTTCTATTCCGGCCTGATCTACCAG
>JBFWSI010000386.1:0-4522 GCA_050248455.1 Gammaproteobacteria bacterium
GGCTGCGCGTCGGCGGATTCGTCGCGCCGGACCGCGCCGCGCTTCCTTCACTTGAGAGCACCGGGCTCGGACTCACGTCTGCCCGCCTGATTTATTGCCTTGCAACCCGACAACTCTTGAAAAAAATGGCGCGAAAGCACCGACGAATCCGCCTGCGTGCCGTTTCGCGCTCGCCGCGCTTGCGACTACACTCGACGGCATCCCCCGGGTCGAGAGGCATACGCGGCCCGCATGCGCAGCACGCGCGAGGTATCGGCGACGGATGCGACCTCCCGCCCCACGGCCGCGAGTCGCCACGAGCAAAGATAATTGAAGAGGAATGTGCAATGGAAATCGGTTTGGTCCAGGTGATGCAAAGTTTCATGTTCGACGGCATGTCGGACGCCCAGGTCTACGAGCAGGAGCTGCGCGCTGCCCTGCTCGCCGACGAGCTCGGCTACGACCACGTGTGGACCGTCGAGCATCATTTCGAAGATTACTCGTTCTGCCCCGACAACTTCGTCTATCTCGCCCACGTCGCGGCCAGGACCAAGCGCATCAAGCTTGCGACCGGCGCCTGCATCGTGCCCTGGAACGCGCAGCCGCTGCGCGTCGCCGAGAAGGCGGCACTGCTCGATCAGCTCGCCCCGGGCCGCTTCATTCTCGGCCTGGGCCGCGGCCTCGCGCGACGCGAGTTCAGCCAGTTCGGCGTGGCGATGGACGAGTCGCGCGAGCGCTACGACGAGGCCGCACCGCTGATCCTCGAGGCGCTGGAGACGGGCTGGTTTCCGGAGCACCACGGCAAGTACTACCAGCAGCCGAAGGCGCCGCTGCGGCCCGAGCCGCTGTCGAAGGAATGGCGCAAGACGCGCGTGACGCAGGTCGCGATGAGCCCGGACTCCGCCGAGCAGGCCGCCAAGCTCGGCGTGCAGATGATGGCCTTCAACTACAAGGCGCCGGAACAGCAGAAGCAGGAGCTCGAGGACTACAAGGCGCTGTTCCGCCAGCACCATGGTTACGAGCCGCGGCCGCCGCTGCTGACCGAGATGGCAGTCGTCGATCACGACGTGAAGCGCGCCCGTGAGAACGCCGAGAAGTACATCGCCGGCTACTGTGCGTCGGTGCTGCACCACTACGAGATGCTCGGCGATCAGTTCGACAAGGCGAAGGGCTACAAGGCCTATGCCGACGCCGCCGCGATGATGCGCGCGGCCGGCAAGGAAGGAATCATGAAGGCCTACGTCGAGCAGCAGATCTGGGGCACGCCGGACCAGATGCTGCGCAAGTTCGAGGAACGCTGGAATTTCTTCGGTCCGTACGGCGTGCTGTGCGCCTTCCGCTTCGCCGGCACGCCCTGGGACGTGCAGGAACGCAGCATGCGGCTGTTCGCGACCGAAGTGATGCCGGTGCTGCGACAGTGGTCGAAGGAGAATCCGCCGAAGGTGCGCGCCGACGCCGCCTGATCCGCGTCTTCCACGCGCGCGGCGCGATCGCCCGATCGCGTCGCGCGCCTGTCCTGCGCGAGCGGCGCTCAGCCCAGGCCGGTCGGAAAGAAACGCTTGATCGCTTCGGTGCCGAAGAACATGACGGCGACCAGCACGCCGAGGATGTAGACCGCCGACGCCGCCGTCACCGCAACTCCCACCCACAGCATCAGACCGTCGTCTTCGAGCTCGGCGAGACATACGACGATGATCGCGAGCGCCGGCAGCGCATTGTTGAACGGCAGTCCGAACAGGGGCACCGCCATCAGCAGCCCCGCCGCGATGATCAGGAAGCCGCGCAGCCGCGCCCCCTGTACGCCTTCGACCCAGCGCTTGTAGCGCGGCCGGCTGAAACGGCTGCAGAAGCCGACGATCTTCGCGCAGGTCGCGAGCAGCGCCTGCCAAATCTTCGGCGACATCTCGATCGCGCGCACCCGCTGCGGCAGGCTGGGCGCGAGATCGCCGCGCAGCATCTGCCAGGCGATCGCGGCGAGCGTCAGGCCGCCGATGGTCGCGAGCGGGCCGAGACTCACGGGCGTGAGGAAAGGCAGGCTCAGGATGATGCACAGGAGCGAGAACGAAGAGCCGCCGAGACCATCGGCGACCTCGCCGAGCGTGAGGCGCTCGGTCGCTGCACGCGCGGCGTAGCGGTTCAAGGTATCGAGGAGTTCGGCACGGGAGGTCACGCCGGCATCATACCGGCGAACATCGTCGCCCGACACGGCGCAGGTGCGCGCCCGCGTCGCAGCCGTCACAATTCGGCCGCTGAGCGGCATGCGGCCGCGGGAGAATCGCAAACGATGGAAGACGTACTGGCCGGCATCCGCGTGCTCGATTTCGGGCGCTACATCGCAGGTCCTTTCTGTGCCGCCCTGCTCGGCGATCTCGGTGCCGACGTCATCCGCATCGAACGCCGCGAAGGCGGCGAGGATCGCTGGATCCAGCCCGTGGCCGCGGACGGCGCCGGCGCGCTGTTCCTGGCGATGAACCGCAACAAGCGCGGCATGACGCTGGATCCCGCGCATCCCGAAGGCCGCGAGATCGTGCGCCGGCTGGTGGCGACGGCCGACGTCGTCGTCGCCAACCTGCCGCCCGAGGTGCTGAAGTCGCTGGCGCTCGATCTGGAATCGCTGCGCGCGGTGCAGCCCGAGATAGTTCTCACCACCGCGACGGCCTTCGGGCTCGGCGGCCCGTGGTCGCACAAGCACGGCTTCGACGGCATCGGGCAGGCGATGTGCGGTTCGGTCTATCTGACCGGCGAGGAAGGTCATCCGACGCGCGCGGCGGTGAACTGGGTCGACTGCGGCACGGCCGCCGTGTCGGCCTTCGGCACGCTTGCGGCGCTGATGGCGCGCGGCAAGGGCGGCCGGGGCCAGCAGGTCGAAGCCTCGCTGCTGCGCACGGCGATCGCGTTCAACAACGCGATGCTGATCGAACAGGCGCTCGCCGAGACCAATCGCGTGGCCGTGGGCAACCTCGGCATCGTGTCCGCGCCGTCGGACCTCTACGCGACGCGCGACGGCTGGGTGATGGTGTCCTCGGTCGGTACGCCGATGTTCCGGCGCTGGGCGAAGCTCGTCGGTGCCACCGACTGGCTCGAGGATTCGCGCTTCGCCGACGACGCCGGACGCGCCGCGCACGGCGCGATCGTCAGCGCGCGCATGCGCGAATGGATCGCGACGCGCACGACGGCCGAGGCGCTCGCCGAGCTCGAATCCGCGAACGTGCCGGCGGCCCCCGTGCTGTCGCCGCAGCAGGCGCTGACGCATCCCCACATCGATGCCGCCGGCCTGCTCGAAGCGCAGCCCTATCCCGGCCTCGATCGCGCCGCACCGATCGCGGCAGCGCCCGTCACGCTGTCGGCGACGCCGAGCCGCTTCCGTCGCCCACCGCCGGCACTGGGCGAGCACACCGACGAAATCCTGCGCGAGATCGGCTACGACGCGGCGGCGATCGCGCAGCTGCGCGAACACCAGATCGTTTGATTCCTCGTTCTCCGGAGGCAGGCGATGAGCGACACGACGGACGCGCGCCTCGCGCGGATCGAGGAACGGCTGGCTCGGCTCGAGCAGGCGCTGGGACGCGCGACGCCGGCACCCGCGCCGGTCGTCACGCCGCCGCCGGCGCCGAAGGCGGCACCGCCGCCTGCCGCGCCGTTGCCGCCGCGACGTCCGGCACCTGCCCCAGGCGCGGGCAAGCTGATGGCCTGGGGCGCCGCGCTGTCCTTCGTGCTCGCCGCCGTGTATTTCATCAAGCTCGTCCACGCTTCCGGCTGGCTGACGCCCGAGCGCCAGCTCGCAATCGCCTTCGTCGCCGGCGTCGCGCTCATCGGCGCCGGCCTGTGGCTCGCGCGCTACGACCGCGGCTATGCGGCCTATCTGCCGGCGGCGGGCGTCGTCGTGCTGTATCTCGCGACTTACGGCGCGCATCTCTATTACCAGCTCATCGACGCACAGCTCGCGTTGGGGGCGGTGACCGTCGTCAGCGGCTTCGCGATTGCGCTGGGCGCGCACTTCCGGCGCAGCGCCTACGCGGTGCTCGCCGGCGTCTGCGTCTATGCGACGCCGCTGGTGATGGACACGCTGCGCAGCTCGCTCGGCGAGCTCGCGCTGTACTTCACGGCGTGGAGCGTGGTGTTCTCGGCCTGCGCGCTGCACGAGGCACGGCGCCTGACCTATCTGGTGCCGATGTATCTCGCCTTCCTGTGCTTCGATGCCGCGTGGCGGCTCGCCGGCGCGAGCGACTGGCCGGCGGCCGCGGGCTACCAGTTCGCGCAGTTCGCGATCTTCGCGGTGACCGCCGCGCGCTTCTCGATCCGGCACCGTGCGCCGCTGTCGGCGCAGGAGGCCTTCGCGCATGCGCTGCCGCTGCTGTACTTCTACGTGTCCGAATACGCGCTGATCCGCGACCACGCCCCGACGCTCGCGCCGTTGCTCGCGCTGGCGAGCGCGGCGCTGGTGCTCGCGCTGTTCCTGCTCGCGCGCAAGCGGCTGGCCGGTGAGATCGACGACGACGGCGATGCGCCTTCGGCCGTGCTGGTATCGGCCTACTGTGCGCTG
>JBFWSI010000387.1:0-4522 GCA_050248455.1 Gammaproteobacteria bacterium
CGGCGAGGCGCCTGCAGCGGGCGGCCCGAAGGGAGCCCAGCAGCCGGCCCGCCGCGGCGTTGCGCCTCCTCGCCGTATTCCCGATACGACTCGTCGGCGCGTCTTGCGGCGAACCGGCCGCTGGGCTCAGAAGAGCAAGATATTGGCGGGACACGACACTAGGGACAGGGCCGGCGCACACGTATCAGGGAAGAAGCGATGCGCGGTCCTCGAATCCGAGAGACAAGGAGACTGCAGTGACGACAGACGTGCGCCCGCCGGCGGTGGCCGGCAGCTTCTATCCGCGCGATCCCGCGCGCCTCGCCCAGGACGTCGACGCCTATCTCGAGGCGGCGCCTGCCCGCGCCGGCGAAGCGCCGAAGGCGATCATCGTGCCGCACGCGGGTTACGTGTATTCGGGCCCCATCGCAGCGACGGCCTATCGCGCGCTCGCCTCGGCGCGTCACCGCATCCGTCGCGTGGTGCTGCTCGGGCCGGCGCACCGCGTCGCCGTGCGCGGCCTCGCGCTGCCGGGCGTCACCGCTTTCGCGACGCCGCTGGGCGAGATCCCCGTCGACCAGGCGCTCGTCGAGCGCGTGCGCGATTTGCCGCAGGTCGTCGTCCACCCGCGCTGCCATGCGCCCGAGCATTCGCTCGAGGTCCAACTGCCCTTCCTGCAGCGCGTGCTCGACGATTTCACGCTGCTGCCGCTGGTCGTCGGACAGGCCACGGCGAACGAGGTCGCCGAGGTGCTGCGCGCCGTGTGGGGTGGCCCCGAGACGCTGATCGTCATCAGCTCGGATCTGTCGCACTACCTGCCGTATCCCGTCGCGAGCGAAGTCGATCGCTCGACCGTCGGCCTCATCCTGCAGGGCCAGCCGACCCTGACCCACGATCAGGCCTGCGGCGCGACGCCGGTGAACGGGCTGCTGACGGCACTGCGCGGCGGCATGCTCGAGCCCGAGCTCCTCGATCTGCGCAATTCGGGCGACACCGCCGGCCCGCGCGATCAGGTCGTCGGCTATGTCGCGGTGCTGTTCGGCACCTGCGCGACGGCAGCGCAGGACGATGACGCGCGGCTCGGCGGCGCGCTCGTCGAGCTCGCGCGCGACGCCATCGAAACCGCGGTTGCCGGCCGTGCACCGCGCCGCCGGCCACGCGATCGACGCACCGATGCCCGGCTCGATGCCGCCGGCGCGGTGTTCGTCACGCTGAAGGAGGACGGCCGGCTGCGCGGCTGCATCGGCAGCCTCGAGGCGTGCCGGCCGCTGCGCGAGGACGTCGCCGCGAATGCGGTCGCCGCCGCGCTCGAGGATCCGCGCTTCGCACCGCTCGCGGTGCGCGAGCTGTCGCAGGTGAAGGTCGAAGTGTCGTTGCTGTCGGCGCCCACGCCGATGGCGGTGAACAGCGAAGCGGAAGCGCTGGCCGCGCTGCGTCCCGGCCGCGATGGCGTGGTGCTCGCCCACGGCGTCCACCGCGCGACCTTCCTGCCGCAGGTATGGGAGCAGCTGCCGACGCCGCGCGAGTTTCTCGCGCAGCTCAAGCACAAGGCCGGATTGCCGACCGATTTCTGGGCGCCGGACGTGACACTGTCGCGCTACGGCGTGCGCAAATGGAGTGAAGCATGAGCACCGTTCTCGTGCCCAAGGTGGCCGAATCGGCCTACCCGGCCCGCTGGTGGCACGCCACCGCCGACGGCCGCCTGCAATGCGATCTGTGTCCGCGCGACTGCCGCCTGCACGACGGCCAGCGCGGCGCCTGCTTCGTACGCAAGCGTGAAGGCGAGCGCATGGTGCTGACGACCTACGGCCGCTCGTCCGGCTTCTGCGTCGATCCGATCGAGAAGAAGCCGCTCGCGCATTTCTATCCCGGGACCAGCGTGCTGTCCTTTGGCACGGCCGGCTGCAATCTCGCCTGCAAGTTCTGCCAGAACTCCGACATCAGCAAGACGCGCGACATGGACCGGCTGATGGATCAGGCCTCGTCCGCCGAGATCGCGCAGGCCGCCGCGCGCCTCGGCTGCCGCAGCGTCGCCTTCACCTACAACGATCCCGTGATCTTCGCCGAGTACGCGCTCGACGTCGCCGCCGACTGTCGTGCGCTCGGCCTCAAGACCGTCGCCGTCACCGCCGGTTACGTCCACGCCGCGCCGCGCCGCGAGTTCTTCGCCGCGATGGACGCCGCGAACGTCGACCTCAAGGCTTTCACCGAGGACTTCTACTACAAGCTGACGGGCTCGCACCTGCAGCCGGTGCTCGATACGCTGAAGTACCTGGTGCACGAGACGCAGGTGTGGACGGAAATCACGACGCTGGTGATCCCCGGCCACAACGACGACGCGGCCGAGATTGCCGCGCTCGCGAACTGGGTGCGCGAGGAGCTCGGGCCGCAGGTGCCGCTGCATTTCTCGGCCTTCCATCCGGACTTCCGCATGCGGGACGTGCCGGCGACGCCGCCGGAAACCCTGCATCAGGCGCGGCGCATCGCGCTCGACGCCGGGCTCCAGCACGTCTACGTCGGCAACGTGCACGATCGCGACGGCGACACGACCTTCTGCACGAACTGTCGCGCAGCGCTGATCCGTCGCGACTGGTACGAGATCGAGGAGTACCTGCTCGACGCCGACGGCCGCTGCCCGCACTGCCGCGTGCCGCTCGCGGGCCGCTTCGAAGCCTTCGACAAGGGCCAGCAGTTCGGCCGCCGGCGCGTGCCGGTGGTGTTGAAGCAGCGGAGTGCCCGATAGTCGAGGGACGTCGCGCTCGGTCGCGGCCGAGGGAGAACCCATCCGGCGCCGCAAAGCGGCGTCGACCAACGCAAAGCGCACTGCGCGTACAGGAGAGCACGATGAACACGAACTGGATCCTCATCGCCCATCGCAGCGGCGCCCGCGTCTTCGCGTCGACCGGCCCGCGTTCCGCGCTGACGCTGGTCGATGACATCGGCTTCGAGCAGGGCCGCCTGCGCCCGCGCGAGATCGAGAGCGATCGGCCGGGTCGCTCCCACGATCGCGTCGGCGAGCAGCGGCACGGCGTCAGCGCCGAGCAGTCGCCGACGGAGCACCTCGCGGTCGAGTTCGCGCAGTCGCTGGCCGCGATGCTGAAGGCGGCACACGAAGCGAAGAAGTTCGACGGCCTCGTGCTCGTCGCCGGCCCGAAGTTCCTTGGCCATCTGCGCGAGGCGCTCGACAAGCAGACGGCGGCGGCGGTCAAGGCGACGCTGGACAAGGATCTCGGCGAGATCGCGGCGCAGGATCTACCCTCGCATCTTCAGGCGCTGCTCTGAGCCCAATCGACGCCATCTTCGTAGCCCGGGTGAGCGTAGCGAACCCGGGCTACGAAGATCGACGAGTACGAAGATTCGACGAGCATCGATGGTTCGTGGATACGCGCTTTTTCGCCGGATTTCCCCGATGCGTTCGAGTTGCGGTAGTTTTTCGCATGCCCGTATTGACAGTGCCGGGCGGCCGCGCGAAAACGACGCTCAGTCTCACTGGATGAGGCTTGGGAGATTTCCATGGACCATGCTGTTTCGCTCTTGCAATGCATGACGGCGTGCACGGACGCGTCGAAGCGCCGACCGTTCCTCGTCCCGGCGCTGCTGTTGCTGATCGTTGTCAGCAGTTTCGGTGGTGCCGCCCTCGCCGCCACTCGCGCCGACTGCGGCGTCCGCTTCGGCACCTTCATCGATACCGGCGGCACGCCGGGCGGCTCCAGTGCGATCTGCGCCGGTTCGCGCAGCGTCGGCACAGACTCGGTCTCAGGTACGGCCGATGCGAGCGCTGACATCGGATCGCTGCACGCGAGTGCCTCGATTGCCGCCAGCACGATCATCGAGGCGGAGTCCGAGGCGCATGCGGCCTGGTTCGACACGATGACCCTGCAGTCCGGCGGGGTGGACGAGGGCACGTCGGTGCAGGTCCTGATCGGGTTCGCGATCCTCGGTTCGCTCACCGCATCGGACAACGCGCTGGCCAGTTTCGGCCTCCGCCTCGGTGTCTGCGGGGACAACGCCTTCTGCGCGCCGAACACCGGCGTGCTGAGCGGCACCGTGACGGCGACGAGCGGCGACTCCACGGTCGGCACCGTCGTCGAGCGGCTGGTCAACGTGCGGGTCGGTCAATTGACGGGGCTGTCGATGCAGCTCGATGTCTCGGCTACGAAGCTCGAAACGCCGGGTCAACCGACGTCGGGCTCTGCC
The DNA here is from genome assembly GCA_050248455.1 of Gammaproteobacteria bacterium. Classification (GTDB taxonomy): domain Bacteria; phylum Pseudomonadota; class Gammaproteobacteria. The sequence continues at coordinate 4,177 of JBFWSI010000387.1, forward strand.
GACGTCAATTTCACGAACTCCGCCTATTGGGATGGCATCCGTGAGGTGCGTCTGAACGGCGTGGTGATTCCGTACTCGATCACGACCGGCAGCGGCATCGATCTGACGCAATCGCTGCGGCCGGTACCCGTGCCTGCCGCAGTGTGGCTGTTCGGCAGCGCGCTCCTCGTCGGGCTGCGGCGCCGGGCGCAGCGGTAAGCGGCGCGCTACGAGAGAACGCTCTTCGTAGCCCGGGTGAAGCGTAGCGCTAAGGTATCCCCACGAAATTTTCAGCGCTCCCCGAGAATTCGCTGGTACTCCTCGTCACTCCCGCGAAAGCGGGAGTCCAGCGGGGGCGCCGTGCCAG
>JBFWSI010000388.1:0-4515 GCA_050248455.1 Gammaproteobacteria bacterium
CCTGGCTGTGGGAGCCGAGCTTCGCCACGCACTACGAGGACGGCAGCGCGCTGCTGACGACCGATGGACGCGCGCACGTGCTCGCGCCGTTTCGCGAAACGCTCGCGCTCGCCGACGACTACACGGGCTCCATCGCGCAGACCTGGTCCGCGCATCGCACGCGTGCCGCGGGCCACCCCGGCGTGCCGCTGCGCGATCGCGCGAACCTCGCGCAGCGCGAGGCCGTGCTGGTGCAGGCGATGTTCGACGCCGCGGTCGCGCGCGGACGGCTCGAACGCGAGACCGCCGAGCGCTACCGCCTCAGCTGGCGCGGCGCGCTCGACTATCTGCGCCAATACACGGCGGGCATGCGACGGCGCGCGGCGGCGCTGGTGAAACGGCGCGCCGCGGGGCAGGCAACGGCGACGCCCGCGCTGCTCGGCGCGGTCGACGCCGTCGTGATGACGCCGGGCCTCGTCGCGGCGAAAGGGGACACGCTGTCTTTCGCCGCGCGCATCGCGCTGCTCGGCATCACCGCGGCGGCGAGCTTCGCGGCCTTCGCCGCGACGACCGGCACCGCGTTCGCCGCCTGCCTCATCGCGACGCTCGCGCTGCACGAGGGCGGTCACTTCCTGATGATGAAGCGCTACGACTACGCGAACCTGAAGGTGTTCTTCGTGCCTTTCCTCGGCGCCGCGGTCAGCGGTCATCACCCCGCCGCGAGCGCCGCGCAGCGCGTCGCGATCTATCTCGCCGGGCCGCTGCCCGGCCTCTTGCTCGGTGCGGTGCTGATTGCGGGCCTCGCCGGCGGCTGGTGGACGGCATCGGGCACGGGCATGACGCTCGCGCTGCTGCTCGTCGCGATCAACTACACGAACCTGCTGCCCTTCGAGCCGCTGGACGGCGGCCGCATCGTCGGCCTGCTGTGGTTCGCGCGCCATCCGCGCCTGCGCATCGCGATGTTCGCGCTGGGCCTGTGCGCGCTGGTCGCGATGGCGATCGCGAGCGAATCGAAAGCCTTCCTCGTGTTCTGCGCCCTCGTCGCGCTCGGGCTGCCGCATCTCTACCGGCAGTCGCGACTGCTCGATCTGTTGCGCGCCGACGGCGTGCCGCCCGGCGAGCGCGAGGCGATCGCGGCGCTGTGCCTGCGACTCGCCGTCGCGCAGCCGACACTGCCGCACGCGCAGCGGCTCGCCGTCGTCAAGGGACTGCTGCCCGAGCTGCGCCTGCCGCTGCCGACGCGACGCGAGATCGCCTGGGGCAGCCTCGTCTACCTCCTGGTGCTGCTCGCGCCGCTCGCCGTGGTTCTCGCCTCCAGCCCGGCCGCGCTGCTCGCCGCGGTTCGGTAGCCGGTTCGATACCGGGCTGACGGGCCGGCCCGCTTGCGTCGTGGCGGTCCGGCACCGTACAGTACGGTACCGAACTAAATGGACCGTCGATGACCGCCGTACGCAAGTCCAGGGCCGCGAGCCGCGGCGGCACGCCGCGCCAGCAACGCGAGCTGAAGCTCGGCTTCCTGATCCACGACACCGCGCGCCTGCGCCGCCTCGCGCACGACGCCGTGCTGCGGCCCAACGGCTTCACGACCGCGCAGGCGTCGCTGATGCGCCATCTCGCACACGAGGACGGGCAGACGCAGTCCGCGCTGGCCGAGGCGCTCGAGCTCGGCAAGGTCGCGCTCGGCGAGACGGTCGACAGGCTCGAGGCCGCGGGTTACGTCCAGCGCCGGGCCGACGCGGCGGACCGTCGCGCGAAGCGCGTATATCTCACCGCCGCCGGTCGCGCCGCGCTCGACGGCCTGCTCGGACTCGCTGTCCGGCTCAACGCGGATATCTACGACGGCCTCGACGCGGCCGAGCTCGACGCGGCGACGCGCGTGCTCGACACCGTCAAACGCAATCTGCTGCGCATGACGCGCGGCTGAACGAGCACACACGCGAGAGAGGAGAACACGCATGGAAATCGGCATCGCCCAACTGCTGCCCAGCTTCGCCTACGAGGGGATCACCGACGCCAAGGTCTACGAGGACGAGCTCGCGCTGGCCGTCGCCGCCGACGAGCTCGGCTACGACCACCTGTGGGCCGTCGAGCACCACTTCGAGGACTACTCGCTGTGCCCCGACAATTTCGTCTACCTGTCGCACGTCGCGGCCCTGACGAAGCGCATCCGGCTCGCGACCGGCGTCGTGATCCTGCCGTGGAACCTGCAGCCGCTGCGCGTCGCCGAGAAGATGGCGCTGCTCGACGTGCTGTCGAAGGGCCGTGCGATCCTCGGCCTCGGGCGCGGCCTCGCGCGCCGCGAGTTCGACACCTTCGGCATTCCGATGAGCGAGTCGCGCGAGCGCTACGACGAGTCCGCGCCGCTCGTGCTCGAGGCGCTCGAGACAGGCTGGTTCCCCGAGCATCACGGCAGGTACTTCGATCAGCCGCGCGCGCCGCTGCGGCCGGGCCCGCTGTCGCACGACTGGCGCTGGAACCGGTTCACGCAGGTCGCGATGAGCCCGGACTCGGCCGAGCAGGCGGCCAGGCTCGGCGCGCAGATGATGGCCTTCAACTACAAGCCGCCCGCGCAGCAGAAGCAGGAATACGAGGACTACCGTGCCGCGTTCCGCCGCTATCACGGCCGCGAGGCGCGCCCGCTGCTGCTGACCGAGATGATGATCTGCGACGGCAACGCCGCGCGCTGCCGCGAGCTCGCCGAGAAGTACGTCGCGAACTACGGCATCTCGGTGCTCGATCACTACGAAATGCTCGGCGAGCAGTTCAAGGCCGCAGGCGGCTACCCGACCTATGCGGAAGCCGCGGAGGCGATGCGCGGCATCGGCAAGGAAGCGATCATCAAGGGCTATGTCGAGCAGCAGGTGTGGGGCACGCCCGACCAGATGCTGCGCAAGTTCGAAGAGCGCTTCGAGTTCATGGGCCAGTACGGCGTGCTCTGCGTGTTCCGCTTCGGCGGCGCGCCGCTCGACGTCGCCCTGAACAGCATGAAGCTGTTCGCGAAGGAAGTGATGCCGGTGTTGCGCCAGTGGGGCGCGCCGGCAAGGGTCGCGAGCGCGGGATAAACGAAATGATCTCGTAGCCCGGGTGTAGCGTAGCGAAACCCGGGATCTTTGTCGCAATCCCGGGTTGCGCGCTGCGCGCTCCACCCGGGCTACGAAGATCCTGCGTTCGCCCGGCGCCGCTTCGCCGCGCGCGGCGCTGACCCCGTCCACGCCTTGAACGCGCGCGAGAACGCGCTCGCGTCTTCGAAGCCGAGGCGCCAGGCGATCTCGCTCTGCCCGAGATCCCCGCGGCTCATCAGATCGGCCGCGCGCTCGCGGCGGATCTCGTTCAACAGCACCGAGAAGTTCGTGCCCTCGTCGTCGAGCCGGCGCTGCAGCGTGCGCTTGGTCAGGTGCAGCTCGGTGACGAGCTCCATCAGCGAGGGAATCGGCGTCGCCGTGCGCAGGCGCCCGCGCACGACGTCGGCATAGGACAGCGGCTCCTCCATCATCCGCGTCAGGCGCCGGCACTGATTGGTGTAGAAGCGATAGGACATCGCGTTCGCCTGCGGCGGCGCCGTATCCCACACCGCGCGCGCGAAGCGGATCTGGTTGAGCTCGGCGCCGAAGTGCAGCGGGCAGCGGAAGTAGCGCTCGTAGGGCCGCAGGTCGTCGGGCGCCGCGCGACGGAAGTGCACGGCGACCGGCGCGATGGCCTCGCCCAGCGTCTGTCGGAACAGCGTGAGCAGCGCGGTGACGTCGCGCTCGGCGAAGAAGGGCCCGAGGTCGCCGACTTCCTCGTTCTCGTAGAACGCGACGTATTCCTCGTCGCCGTCGCGCCACACGCCTTCGTCGATGCAGCCCCAGGCGAGCGCGGGATAGGTCGGCACGCAGCGGAACATGTCGCGCATCGTCGGTGCGCAGGACGCCGCGAGCCCCAGCACGCCGAAGAGCGCGAGATGGTAGCGCCGGCCGACGGCGATGCCCGCGTGCGGCAGCTTCAGCGCGGCGAGCGCGCGGCGGATGAAGGTGAATTCCTGGTGATACGCGATGCGATAGCTGGGCTCCTCGAGCGCGAAGCGCGGAATGTCGGCGGCCACGAGCAGCGGCTCGACCGCGAGCCCCTTGGCTTCCAGCACCTCGATGACGGGCGACAGTCCATAGGCGAGCCGATACGGACGCAGCATGCGGCCGCCGAAGAGATACTCCGGCGTGCGCGTCGCACGGCGTATTGCATTGCGTTTGCGGGCTTCGCGTGGGGGCATGCCGCGTGTTCGCGTCCCTGTCACCGAATGTCAAGAAATTTACACATTTCGTCATTCCCGCGCGAGCCGCGCGTCGCGAGACTTGCCGCGATTTCGCCCCCGGAGGCTCCGATGAAATTCATGTTCTTCTTCTATCCCGCGATCCCCGGCACGATGGACGATCGCGCGCAGCTGCGGCCGATCGCCGCGCGCACCGACCGCTTCCAGCAGATGCTCGAGGAGATCGTCGAGCTGTCGCAGTTCGCCGAGGATCTCGGTTTCTGCGCCGTCACCTTCCCCGAGCATCACCT
>JBFWSI010000389.1:0-4504 GCA_050248455.1 Gammaproteobacteria bacterium
GCCGCCGTCGCGCCGGGATTGCCCGGCACGTCGACGTCCAGCGCGAACGGCCGCCAGACGAAAGCATTGCTCGCCCCGTGCATGAAATTGCCGGAGCCGCTGCCGCTCGCGAGCGGCAGCTCGTAACGGGCGTGCAGGCGCACGCTGCCGGCGTCGTCGAAGACCGCGGCGAAGGGCGCGACACCCATCGCGTCGAACACGAGCTTGACCGGCGTATAGCCGGCGACGCCGCCCGCCGGGTTCGCCGCGATGCTGGTCGCGCTGCCGCCGTCGAGCGTCAGGCTGCGGCCGCTGCAGATCGCTGGCGACAGGCACTGGAAGGCGAGGTCGACGAGCTGCGTGCCGACCAGGGCCGCTTCGCAGGCGCCCGTTCCCGTCGCGGTGCGCACGGCCTTCAGGCCCAGCGACTGTGCGCCGGGCGCGGCGGACGAGGGCTTGCCCGCGATCTGCGTGCCGATCGCGCCCGGCACCGCGTTGGCGGTGAACACGAAGCCGGCCTCGACGAATTCGAGATCCGCGTCCTCGGCGCGGATCGCAGCACCGCTGCGCTCGCTCGCCGTGCCGTCGCTGGCATCGATGTTGACGATGCCGACGCTCGTGTGGCGCAGGCCCAGCGTGACCGCGCCGTCGTCGCCGGCGACGAAGCGGTAGGTCGCACGGCCGTCGTTGTCGCTGCCGTTGTCGAGCGTGCCGTTGCCGCTCAGCAGCGTCCAGTCGCCGCGTCCGCTCGAGGTCGCGAGATCGACCGGGCTCGCGTAGTTCGTCACCGGCGCATCTTCCGCCGTCATCGCACCGAGCTTCACCGTCGCCGCCTCGCAGCTCACGGCGGTGCCGGCGTGCGAGAGCGCGAAGTGATCGATGCCGCTGCAGCTGCGCGTCACCGCCATGTCGCGGCGGATCACGGCCTGAGTGGCCTCGTAGCCGTAGACGCGGACTTCGTCGAGCGTGCCGTTCGCGGCGCCGACCGCGCCGATGCTCGGGAGCGCCGCCGTGCGTCCGTCGCCGAGGTACAGCGTCGACAGCGCGGCATTGAGCTTGCCCGAGCTCGTCGTCGTCAGCGTGCCGTACAGCTTGCCGTCGAGGTAGATGCGCAGCACCGTCGCATTGCTGCCCGCCGCGAGCCGCCAGCTGACGGCGAGATGGGTCCAGGTGCCGGCCGCGATCGCGTTGTCGGTCGTCGGCGCGAGATCCACGGTCGTCGCCGCGTCGTCGGTCAGCGCGAAGCGCAGGCGGCCGCGGTTGGTCTTGCCGAAGGTGAACCAGCGCGTCGTCGAGGTGCCGGCGTCGAGCAGCAGGTTGTGCTCGGCGGTCCAGGCCTTGGCATTGCGGTACCAGAAGCTGATCGTGCCCTGGTTGCCGATTTTCAGCACCGGCAGGCCGGTATCGACGGCGTCGATGCTCGACACCGTCGCACTCGAGGGCACGTCGATCCCGCGACAGACGCGGCCCGTGACGGACTCGACGCGCGGCGCGCTCGCCGGGCTGTCGATGCGCGTGCCGTGGAAGCCGTTGCCGCTGCTGTCGAGCAGCTCGCCGGCCGCGCCGTTCAGCGTCGACTGCTCGAAGCGGTATTCGGCGAGCGGGGCCGTGATGAAGAAACGCAGGCCGCTGCGGTTCGCCGGCAGGCCGGTCTGCACGAGCTTGTAGTCCGTCGACGACAGCTGCCAGCCGATCTGGGCCGGGCCCAGGTTGGTCTTCGAGGGCTCGCTGAGGTTGTCGGAGTCGCCGTACATGTAGCGGAACTCGCCGCCTTCGAGCAGCTGGATCTGGTAGGTGTAGCTGGCGCCGGCGCCGACGTTCTGGCTGCCGCCTTCCTGCCAGGCGCCGACGCGGTTCCAGGTCACGACGAAGCGACGGTTCGGCGCCGTGCCGATCGTCGCGATGCTGACGAAGCCGCCGGCGCGCAGGTCGAGATCGGCGCCGTAGACGCGCATCACGCGATCCATCGCCGAGTCCGGGAACGGGTAGGTATAGGTGCGCGGCGGGCCGACGCTCTGCGTGCCGTAACCGCAGGTGGTGTTGTTGAACTGCAGGCGGCCGTTGGTATGCACGCGCAGCTGCGTGTAGTCGACGCCGCCGAAGTTGAACGTGAAGCCGATGTCGACGGGGGCGGACAGGCTGTCGTCGCCGGTCTGATCGCTGCAGCCGGGCCAGGTCGAGATTCGCGTGTGCGCGGCAGGGTCGACGAAGTCGTAGGCGGTCACGGCGCTCGCATAGGTCGCGGACGCGCGGCACGGCACCAGCAGGGTGAGCAGACACAGCGCGAGGCAGCACCAGAGCCCTTTGGCGTCGGCGGGAGTCATGCCCCCATAGCGGCCACCGGTACGGCGGCTTTACGCCGGCGCGGCCACGGTCGGGCGCAGGCTGTTCAGCGCGCGCGCTTCAGCGCATTGCGGTCGAAATCGCGCGCGGTGGCACCGGTGCGGAAGCGGTATTCACGCCAGGTAAGCGTCGTCGACTTGCCGGTCTGGTGGTTGACCATCGCCATCGCCGCCGGCCGCCAGTACTGTCCGAGATGCTCGGTGTAGCCCTGGGCCGTGAGCGTCTTCAGCAGCGCATCCTTGCGATCGTGGAACTCGACCTTCAGCGGCTGGTAGATCTCCCGATCCAGCCACACGATGCGGCGCGTGTAGCCCGAGTGCGGGTAGCGCGGCCGCTGCTCGACGACGAAGCAGGGGCGGCCGTCGAGGTCCTCGTCGCGCAGCCAGCGGTAGTCGTACTGTTCGACCTCGTTCGAGCCGAGATCCTCGTAGGCGAACTCGCTGCCGACGAAGGGCCCCGACTTGTTGGCCGAGGCGATGCGCTTCACGCGCTTGAGCGCGGGCAGGTACAGCCACTGATCGTCGGGTGTCAGCGCGTGCGAATAGGTCAGCAGGGCGGTGCCGGCGACGTCGCGCGGGGTGTCGAAGATCGTCAGGCTGCGATCGCCGTCGCCGTCCATCTCTAGCTTCGAAATCTCGAGCGTGCGCCGGCTCTCCTGACCGTGGCGGTTGCGCAGGACCATCTCCAGCGTCGCGCGCTCGTCGCCCCAGCCGCGATCGCGGCGCTCGGCTTCCTGCGCGATCGCGAGCCCCTGCGCCGCCGGATCGGGCGCGGCGGCCCGGGCCGTGACGAGCAGCCCCGGCAGCAGGCAGGCCAGGAGCCAGTCAAAGCGGCGTGCGCGGCGCATCGGTCTTCTCCTCCAGCATCAACAGCAGCGGGCCCAGCAGCAAGAGATCGGCGATGGCCGCGAAGGCGATGACGATGGCGGTCAGCAAGCCCATGCCCGCGTTCAGCTCGAAATGCGAGGTCGCGAGCACGAGGAAGCCCGCGATCAGCACCGCCGAGGTGACCAGCATCGCGCGGCCGCTCTTGGCATAGGCGTGGCGCAGCGCGTCGGCGGGCGTCGCCGCGAGCGCGCGCCGCGCGTGGCGGTACTTGACGAGGAAGTGCACGGTGTCGTCGACGACGATGCCGAGCGTCATGCTCGCGACCACCGACAGCGAGAGCCCGATCTCGCCGTCGATGAGCCCCCACAGCCCGAAGCCCAGCGCGATCGGCAGCAGGTTCGGCACGAGGCTCAGGAGGCCGAGCTTCACCGAGCGCAGCGACAGCAGCAGCACGCCGGAGATCAGCACGAGCGCGACCACCGAGCCGCCGAGCATGCTGCGGATGTTCCGCTCGCCGATGTGCGAGAACATCATCAGCGTGCCGGTGCCGTAGCCGTTCTTCACCATCGGCGCATGTTCGCGCAACCAGGTCTCGGCGCGTGCGTTGAACGCGATGGCGTCGCCGCTCGACAGCGTGCGCACCGCGACGGTGAGCTTCAACGCGGACTTGTCGACGTCGATCTGGTTGTTCAGATCGAGCCCGTAGGGCAGCGACATCTCGTACAGCAGCAGGTACTGCGCGGCGAGCTCGCGCGTCGCGGGCAGCCGGTACGCGTCCGGATCGTCGCCGTGCATGTTGCGGTTCAGGCGCTTCATGACGTCGCTGAAGCTCGCGACGTGGCGCACTTCCGGCTGCGCGCGCAGCCAGGCGGCGAAGGCGTCGACCTCGGCGAGGAAACGCGGCTCGGCGATCCCGCCGGTCTCGCCCGCGGGCAGCGCATAGTGCAGATGATAGAGCCCGGTCAGGTGCTCGATCGTGTAATCGGTGTCGGCGCGAAACGGGATGGTGTCGTCGAAGTAGTGGACGAAGACGTCGTTCAGCGCGTTGCGCGGCAGGTTGGCGACGAGCAGCAGCGACACGGTGCCGAGGCCGAGCAGCAGGCCGCGCCGGCGGCGGATCGCGAATTCGGCGAGCGCGTGCAGCCAGGCCGCGGGCAGCAGGGTCCGCCGCGGCCGAGCTGCGAACAGCGAGGCCGGCATCACCGCGAGCAGCGCCGGCAGCAGGCTCATCGCGAGCGTGTAGGACGCGAGATCGCCGAAGGCGACGAGGTTGCCGAGCTGGCGGAACGGCGGTACGTCGGAGAAGTTGAAGCTCAGGAAGCCGAGCACCGTGGTGAGGCTGGCGAGGAACACGG
>JBFWSI010000390.1:0-4504 GCA_050248455.1 Gammaproteobacteria bacterium
TACGCCGTGCCGATGGCCCTCGTGCTGCTCGGCCTCGTCGCCTGCGGCTTCCACGCGGGCAATCCGGCCTTCGGGCTGGCAGCAGCGCTGTCGCTTGCGCTGCTGGCGCGCGCGAGCCGGCGCGCAGCAGGAACACGCTCGACCTCCGAACCCGACTCGCGGCGCTGAGCCATGGGCATCCCCTTGGGTATCACGACGCCGGTCCTCGACCCGGCGCAAATCGCCGCTTTCCGTGCCACCGGTCATCTCGTCGTTCGGCGCTTGCTGCCGCCGACGATCGTCGCGTCGCTCGCGCGCTGGGCCGACGAAGTCGCCGCGCTGCCCGAAATGCCGGGCCGCCAGTCCGTCTACCACGCGCCTTCACTGAAGCATCACGGCCACTGCCTGCTCCAGCGCATCGAGCGCGTGACGCCGTTCCACGACGGCTTCCACCGCCTCACGCAGGCGCTCGCGCTGCCGGCCGGCCAGTTGCTGGGCGATGCGGCGCTGCTGCTCGCCGAACGCCTGGAGTTCGTACAGCCCGGCCGCGACGGCTGCGCGCCGCGTCGCGACGCCGCCGAGCCGTGGATGCGTTACGGCACGGGCTTCATCAGCGTGATCGTCGCCATCGATCCGACGGGGCCCGGCGAGGCCTGCCTCGAGATCGCCGCCGGCCAGCATCGCCACGGCCTGCATCGGCCGGCGCCGACGCTGGACGGGGCGACGATCGCCGCACTCGACGTCGAGCCCGTCGCCGTCGAGCCGGGCGACGTGGTCTACCTCGATCCCTACGCGCCCTACCGCGTGCGCCGCAATCGCACGGGCACGGCGCGGCGGCGCTTCCGGATGCTGTTCAACCGTCTGCGCGACGGCGATCACCAGGCGCAGTTCTACGCGGACAAGCACAGGAGCGATCCGCCGGACATCGAGAGGCTGGTGCCGGAAAGCGCCTGAGACGGCGGCGACGGTTTCGTAACCCGGGTGGCGCGCGCAGCGCGCAACCCGGGATCGGGCGTATCGATGCGTTGAAGATCCCGGGTTCCGCTCCGCTGCACCCGGGCTACGAAGCCGCGCGCGGGAACGACCGAATCTCGTAGCCCGGGTGGCGCGCGCCGATCGCTTGCGCCGGCCTCTTCATACCACTTCCTCGAGCGGCGCCGGATCCGCGAAGCGACGCAGCACGTTGGCGGTGATGCGCGAGACGTTGTTGTCATAGCCGTTGTGCGACAGGCTGCCGCTCCACGTCATCGACGAGGTGCTGAACACGGCGCCGCCGTGCGGGGTCGTGAAGTAGACGATGTCGGCGCGCACCAGCGGATGCTCGATGCCGGTCATCCCCGCATGCGGAAAATACTGTTCCTCCGGCACTACGACGGCGTTCGCGCTGTGGCCGTGGGAGCTCGCGAGCAGCAGCGTATGCGGCGGCGTGCCCAGCGCCGGATCGATCACATCCATCTCGAGGCCTGCGGCGCCGCCGTTGACCAGCCCGAAGTCGCCGATGATCTCGTCCGGCCCGACGCCATCGAAGATCCAGCCGACGCGCGGGTCGCGCGCATCGGGAAGCTGAACGTAACCGGCGGAGATGTCGAGGCCGTGTGAGCTCATGCCGGTCCCCCATATCTTCTGCGGCGCCCGCGCGCGCTGGCGCCACAGCCCGCCGCGCTCGCCGGTCGTGGCGTGATGGTATTCACCCGGCCGCGCCCGCCAGGCCTGCGTGCCCGCCTCTCCCTTGCGGACCTCCATCACCCATGGCTTCGCGGGATGCACGGAGGCGACCCAGTAGAAGCCGTTCGCCGCCAGGTACATGCCGCGGCCGCCGCCGGCAAGGTAATCTTCGAAGGCGTCGAGCATCGACGCCGTGGTGTACTCCGGATGCGTGCCCGTCACCATGACCTTGTAGCGTGCGAGCAGTGCGACGCCTTCGCGTACGAGATCGTGATCGGTCACGACGTCGACCTTGAAACCCCGGGCATCCAGCCAATCGATGAGATGGAGATCGGCCGGAAACTGCCACATCGAGCCGAATTCGTGACGATAGCGCGGCCGCATGCTCAGCAATGGCCGGCGCCATGAGCTGTACTGCACGCCGCGCCCGTCGACGTGATAGTCATAGGTGGAAAGCCCGTAGATCCCGGTCGTCTCGTGCAGCTCGAGGTCGCGATCCTCGAGCGTCGAGATCACGCCCATGATCGCCTGTGCGCTCGGCGCACTCTGCATGTCCTGACTGTTCGCATAGGCGAGGTAGCTCAATGTGGGCAGCACCACGACGATGTCCGCGCTTGCCGTGCCGCGCGGCGGCGTCACGACGAACGGGATGTGATCTTCGTAAGTGCCGTGGCGCACGCGCAGTGCATAGGTGCCGCTGGCGAGATCGGCCGGAACGATCAGTTCGAGAGGATTCGACCAGCGGCAGTCGTCGAGCGAGTCTTCGTGGAACCATATCGCGCCATACTGGCTCGAGCAGTGGACGTAGTGCTCTTCGCTGCCGTCCCAGTTCCAGCCGGTCATGCCGCGGTCCGGCTGATTGACGCAGCGCCCGTCGAGCCCGTTTCCAGACACGTCACTGATCCGATCGGACGGCACGCCCGCTCGCCCGATCTCGGCGCTGAAATCCCAGTGTGCGAGCAGACGCGGGCCGCGCAGCCTGCCGGTCGCATGCAGCGCGGCGATTGCTTCATCGGAGGCGCAGCCGGCGTACACCTTCGGCGCGTCGATCTTGCCGTTGTACGGCGCAATCACCCAGGTCCGCGCGTCGCCGGCGGCCTCCGCCGTGCCGGCGACGACGACCGGCACCGCCGGGATCGCCGGTACGAAGGCGTCGCCGGCGACCACGGTCGCGTCGGTATCGAGCGGCGTCACGTGGCCCAGTCGGCTGTTGACGCGGTTGGTCTTCACCTGCTGGGAGATGAACAGACGGCCGCTCGGCGGATCGAAACCGGCCGCCAGCGAGTACCACTGCTCGACGAACAGCCGGCGATCGCTCCGCACGCGCACGGTGCGGCCCTTGCCATCGCCGAGCTCGAGTACGGGAAAGCCCTCGTCGAGGAGAAGTCGCCAGCCGGCCGCGTCGCGTGCCGCCGCGCGGCTCAGGATCGTCTGCACGCCGCGTGTGAGCGTCGACCATACATGGACGTGCATCGTGAGTCCCGAGCCGCCGCCCAGCGCACCGCGCTCGTCCGGGATCTCGACGTAGCCGCCGGACTGGGTGCGCTGAGGGACGCAATCATGCGAGCCGTTGAGGGGCACATCGATCGGAACTTCGCGATAGCCGGGACCGTCCTGCGAAAGATCGCCATGGAGCAAGCGCACGAGCTGCACCTCGCAGCGGCACGGCTCGTCCGTGCTGACGTAGAAGCGCTGGATTTCGCCGGGCGCGACGCTCGGTTCGTCGCAATAGCCGCGAATGAACAGTCTCGATCGGAGTCGTGGGGATTGCTGTTTGGACATGCTCTTCTCTCAGCGTTTGGTCGTCAGGCCGGCCGCTGCCAGGCGGCGCAGGAACGCCGCATGCTGTGCTTCGTGCTCGGTATCGAATCGTTCGTCGTCGTGCACGGTCGTTCGTGCCCCGCGCGCGGCCATCTCGCCGATCCTGAATTGGCCGTCGACGGCCCGATAGGCAAAGGCCTTGCCGGCCATCGGCATCGCGGGGCCGCGCACGAAATTGAGCACGAGTTGAAGCTCGACGCCGTGCGGGCCGCGCGGATTGGCGCGGTGCTCCTCGAGCAGGGCGGGTGTCACCAGCGGACGCAGCGCGTCGATGCGCAGGGCGCGAAATGCGTCCAGCCAGTCTTCACGTTTGTCCCGATAGACGGCGGGATCGGACAGCGGCATGCAGAAATCCTCCAGCGATGGAAAGGCTGTGCGCTCGATGCGCGCAGGGCTTCTTTGCAAACTCGGTGCCGCGTCGGGCCGGCCCATTTGCAGGGCGCACAGGCCGGCATGCCGCATCGCCTGCTGCAGATTTGCAGCAGTACGCGCAGCGCTGCATCGGCGGGCGGCCAATCGACAGATGAAACGGACGATGCGGCGCGCGTTTCGCCCTGCCGGCGCCATGGCACGAATGCTGCTCCATCGCCACCGTGACGGACGGCGGGACGTCCAGGAGCGTGCTGATGCAGAATCCGGATCGAGAGGCAGTCGAGTCGCTGCGCGAGGTGCTCGACGGGCGCGGCGCACGCGTGCTGCACGTCGCGATCCCCGACGTCGATGGTGGCCTGCGCGAACGCCGGCTGCCGCTCGCCTCGCTCGACGAAGCCTTGGGCGCAGCGGGCAGCTTCTGCAACGTGCTGCACGAATGGGACGTCACGGATACGGTGCACGGCCCGGGACCCTTCGTCGGCGAATCGATTGCCGCGGATGTCGCGAGCGTGCGCGGTTATCCCTTCGAAGAGGCAGCGGCCTGGATCGTCGCCGACTTCACGGGTCCCCACCGCGCGACGAGTCCGCGCGAGCTGCTGAAGACGCAGCTCGCGCGGGCGGCGTCCGCGGGCTATCGCGTACGCGCCGCCTTCGAGTTCGAAAGATC
>JBFWSI010000391.1:0-4497 GCA_050248455.1 Gammaproteobacteria bacterium
CTACGAGTTGCGCCCCGACGCCTCAATTGAGCCGCGCTCGTTCGCCGGAACGACAAGTTAGCCGTCGGCTCGTTCGAGCGAGCGCCCTGCGATGAGATCGTGGTCACCGACTTGGCGGATGCCCGAAGCGCGGAGCGTGAGAAGCGCTTGGGCACGCCCGGACGCAGCCACGAACTCGACCTCGAGAGCATCTGAAGCGAGCACTTCCACGATGCCCCCAGATCGTCTTTGCAAAGCCCGGCGGCTGGGATGTCGTGCGTCAGCGCAACGGTATCGAGAAGCTTGTACATGACCTACCTCGGATACGCAGTGATGAACCGCGGCACGTCTTCGCCTATGCGCGCTAGCCAGATGGAGACAATCTCGCCGGCACGCCCATCTTACTCAAGGCGGTTTCGCGATGGCCAATGCCGCACTTCAGCGGCCACGCGTTGCCGCGTGAAGCGCGGCACGTGCGACGCGCCGCGATCCCGTCGGCTTAATTTGATTGTTAGGCTGCGGCGCGATCATGCTCGGCAAATCAAAGAACTGCTCGACTAGATCAAAGTCTATAGGGTGATTTAGTAGACAGAAATAGCCCGTCGGATTGGCTCCCCACCGATTAGGCTCTGCTAGTTGGTTACCGTGCGCGAGAAGAAGGTCCACGAGAGGGTCAAGAAGGGAGTCCCCTCTTTGGCCAAGATCCAGCTTTCGCTTGGGTAACGATGCTGTCATGTGAGCAGCCTAACGTTTGAGCTCACCGGAGTGCGGAAGCGGGCGCAGCCCGCTGTAGCACTTCCGGTGCAGCGAAGGGTTAGGCCTCACCTCTCCGACACGGCAAGCTGTGCACCGAGGCCGGCGAACGCGCCTGCGAACCCGCGCCGCAGCCAGACCTGAACACGCGGGGACTCGATGACGGCTTTGCGGAACGCATGGGCGAGCACGCCGTAGACGACGAACACACCGAAGGTCATGGCCATGAAGACGCCACTGAGGCCCAGCAGTTGCGCCAGCGGCGAGTTGGTACCTGGCTGCACGAACTGCGGCAGGAACGCCAGGAAGAAAATGGTGAGCTTGGGGTTTAGGATGTTTAGCAGGAACGCTTTGACAACGAGACTGAGCGCGCTGCGCTTGCCCTGCATTGGCTGGACTGAAAACGCAGACCGATCGCGCCAGGTGGCTACAGCCAGATAGAACAGGTACGCCACCCCGGCGTACTTGAGAAGCTGAAACGCCAGAGCACTTGCATGCATGACGGCGGCCAACCCAAGCACGGTAGCCAAGAGGTGCGGGACGATGCCCAGTGTGCAGCCGACCGAAGCGAAGAAGCTTGCGCGGCGGCCTTGCGCCAAGCCGGTGGACACGGTGAACACTACGCCCGTGCCGGGGATGAGCACGACGATGAGCGAAGTGAGCAAGAACTCGGCGGTGAACATGGGAATGCGTCTCCTGTGAGGCCTAACGATTGAGCTGATCGGCGTGCACGCCGACGTATGAGCCTGGCACTTTATCCCTCACGCGTCCGCTCCAGCGAGGTGTTAGACCGCGAGAACGAAGCGTCTTCATAGTTCCTGCGGCAATGGTTGGCGCACGCTACCCACGAATCCTGCTTCGCTGGCGCCGTGGCGCTGATAGTTGGCACGCGCCGAGCTGAGGCTAAGAGTTCCATTCGGACCGCCACGAACCTCGTCTGCGTCGCGATCGTCCTGGCCGTCATCTTCCCAGTAACACACGGAACAGATCTCGAAGCCTCCGCGGCCGCAAAGTGTAAGCGCCCGGCAACAAGGACAACGGTATGTCGCTTCGATTCCGTTGGTTTGCTGATGCTCGTGAAGACCATAGCGCGTCGTCCAGCGGTCCAACTTTGAATTGGGCGACGAATCCGTCGCAATGTATTGAGACGATTGTGTCGCATGACACCCGCGCGCAGCCGCGAACCCCTGAGTCGACTATAGGCACTGCCCAATGGAACGCCGACGCCAGCCCCGGGCGAACGGACGGTAACCTTTTTCATCGCAGGCTCGAACACATCGTCGACCACCGCCCGAGAACGCAACACAGGAACGGTCGAGCTCCCTCAAGGCAACAACTCAACCCCATCCCCCACCCTCACCCTGCCCGGCCGCAGCACTTCCGCATAGCTCGCAAACCCCGGCGTCGCGTAGCCCGGCATCATGCCGTCCGGTAGCCCTACCTTGTCGCGGTAGCGCATCAGGCTCTTCATCACGTCCTTGTCGCGTTCGCCGGTGGCAGGGTTGAAGCCTGGGATTGCGCAGCGGGGGACCGAGGTGCGCACGCGAAGCACGGCGTCGCCGATCTTGAGGCTGCGGCCGTCCCAGTCGTCTTCGGCGTGTGCGTCGGGATGCTCGATCACGAAGCCGGCGCGGAAGCGTGGGGCGTCGACGCTGTCGCCGAGCTCGCGCGCGAGTCGCGCGAGGGAGCCGGTGGTGAGCAGCGTGATCGGGAAGACGTCGAGCGCGCGACCTTCGGACAGGCAGCGCACGAGGCCGATCGGGCGGCCGGCGAATTCGCTCAGCGCTGCGCGCCACGGGCCGTCGACCTCCGCGACGTCGATCGTGCGCAGGCCGAAGTGATCGATCGCGAAGCGGCGGCCCGTCGGCGCCGCGGGGCCTTCGAGGCGGCGGCCGTCCGGGAGATCCAGCGTGAGGCGGTCGGCAGTCGCGTCGTAGTCGAAGGACAGCGGCAGGAACACGCGGTGCTGGTCGGAGTTCACGAACTTGTCGTCGGCCTCGACGAGCGCGAAGGCGCGGTCGTGACGAATGCCGTCGGCGTCGACGACGACGCTGTCGGGATCCTGAAAGCGGGTGGCCTTGACGTAGACCCGTCCGATGCTCGCGACCTGCATGGCACTTCTCCTCGTTCGGCGACAGTACCGGGCATTCTAAGTCCGCAGCGGCGACGGTTGCGACGCGCGCCCGATGGAGCGCATCGCCCGAGCGTCAGCGTCTCGCGTTCCCCTCCCTAGGGGCATCCAGCGCCGGACCCGCAGGCTAGAATGCAAGGGTCTTCACTCCATCGAGAAACCCCATGAGTGCCGGTGAACGCCTTCCAGGAACTCCAGATCCCATGTATCGCTGGCCCGGTGCGCAGGGAGTCACGATCGCCGGCGACTGCTGGGGCGATCCGGCCGGGCCGCTGATCCTCCTCCAGCACGGCGGCGGACAGACGCGGCACGCGTGGAAGAACGTCGGCGAGACGCTAGGACGCGCGGGCTACCATGCGGTCGCCTTCGATGCGCGCGGCCACGGCGACTCGGACTGGGCACCCGACGGCGTCTACGGGCAGGACATCATGGTCGAGGATCTGTGCTGCGTGATCGAGGCGCTCGGCGGCCGGCGGCCCGTGCTGGTCGGGGCGTCGATGGGCGGCGGCACCAGCCTCGTCGCCGTCGGCGAGGATCGCGTCGACGCCACCGCGCTCGTGCTCGTCGACGTCGCGCCGCAGATCGAGGCCGAGGGCGTGCAGAAGATCCAGGCCTTCATGAGCCAGAAGCCGGAGGGCTTCGACACGCTCGAGGAGGTCGCCGCCGCAATCGGCGCCTACCAGCCCCATCGCAAGCCGCCGAAGGATCTCGCGGGCCTCGCGAAGAACCTGCGGCTGGCGCCGAACGGCAAGTACCGCTGGCACTGGGATCCGCGCTTCACGACCCTGCGGCGCGAGTTCGACAAGCGCGTGCAGCGGCTGACGGCCTGCGCGACGGCGCTGAGCCTGCCGACCTTGCTCGTGCGCGGCGGTCTCTCCGACGTGCTGTCCGAGGAGGGCGCGCAGGCTTTCCTGAAGCTCGCGCCGCACAGCGAGTACGTGAACATCACCGGTGCCGGCCACATGGTCGCCGGCGATCGCAACGACGTCTTCGGCAACGCCGTGATCGAGTTCCTGGCCCGCACCGTGCCGATCGGCGGGCCGCCGGTGAAGCCCGCGCACGAGCCGCGTCCCGAGCACAAGGGTCCGCCGGGCGACGTGGTCGACATTCCGTGAGCGGACGCGCGCCGCTGGACGTCGCCGCGCTGGCCGACGACACGCCGATCGTCGTCGGCGTCGGCCAGCACGTCGAGCGCGACGCGGCGAGCTCCACGCTGTCGCCGGTCGCGCTCGCGTCAGTCGCGGCGTCGAAAGCGCTCGCGGACAGCGGCCGCGGCGCGGCGCTCGCGGCCGTCGTCGACACTCTCGTCGCGATCCGCTTCTTCGAGCATTCGACGAAGGGCGGCGAGATGGTCGCACATCCGTTCGGCTGCAGCGACAACGTGCCGCGCGCGATCGCGCGGCGCATCGGCGTCGCGCCACGGCGTGCGATCTACGCCGACGTCGGCGGCCAGACGCCGCAGCGCCTCGTCAACCGCTTCTGCGCCGAGATCCAGCGCGGCGAAACGCAGGCCGTGCTGATCGGCGGCGCCGAGGCGATCGCGACGATCAAGCACGCCGTGCGCACGCAGCGCGTCTTCGACTGGCGCGAGGAGATCGGCGGCGAGTGCATCGACGAATGGGAGACGGACAAGC
>JBFWSI010000392.1:0-4495 GCA_050248455.1 Gammaproteobacteria bacterium
TCGGCGCTAAGGCTCAGGCCGGCACGAGAACCCCGTCGCGCACGACGGCCTCGCCGTCGAGCGTGATCGTGCAGCCACGCACGGGCAGGTCGAAATGGCCTTGGGTGTAGCGGCCGGCGAATTCGTTCGCGCCCGTCGAGTACAGGAAGTTGCCCGCATAGGCGCGCAGCTCCGTGCCGTTGGTGTCGCGGCGGTCGTACATCGCGAGCGCCTCGTAGCGCGCGCCGGGGTTCAACCCCCAGCCGACGTGGCTGGTCGCATAGGCTTGCGTGTCGCCCCAGGCCGCGAAGTAGCGGCGCATCAGCTCGGCGTCCGTGCCTTCGCCGCGGATGTCGGTGACGTAGTCGTTCTCGATCACGAGCTCGACCGGCCGCTCGAGATAGCGCTTGAAGGTGAGGTTGATGTCGCCGGCGTCGAGTACGAGGCGGCCGTTGACCGAGCCCGCCTTCGGGAAATTGACGACGATGCCGCCCGGCCAGTGCGCGACCATGCCGGGTCGATCGCACCAGCCCCACACGCCCGCGTTGCGCGCGCCTTCGAGCACGACGTCGAGATCGGTGCCGGCGCGCGACGCGACGTGCATGCGCCTGGCCGCCTTGCAGCGCCTGATCGCGGCTTTCACCACCGCCTCGTGCGCGGGATCGGGCAGCAGCCGCTCGAGCGCTTCGGGATGCTCGTTCGTGATCATGAACACGCGCGCGCCGCCGCCGAGGATCTCCGGCAGCTGCGGCGCGTGCAGCTGGCCTTCGAGCGTCAGATCGACGACGAGGCTCGCGCGCTTCAGCGCCTCGATCGCGGCGCCGTGGCCGTGCAGCGCCTGCGACGCGCCGGTCGAGCGCACGGGCACGGGCGCGGTCTGCCGCGGCGTCGGCACGATGACCTGGAAGGGCAGAGCGCCGAGCCGCGCGAGCGCGAGCAGCGCGAGCTGCACGTTCAATTCGCGCGACTGCGATTCCGACAGCACGGCGACGACGTCGCCGGCGTTCACCTTGCACAGCGTGAAGGCCTGGACGAAGGCGTCGATCCACTTCGCTTCGATGCGATCGGCAAACATCGCTTGTGCTCCTTAGTGTCGTGTCCCGCAAATATATTGCTCTTCTGAGCCCAGCGGGCGGCCCGCCGCGGCGTCGCGCCTCCTCGTCGTATTCCCGATACGACTCGTCGGCGCGCCTTGCGGCGGGCCGCCCGCTGGGCTCAGAAGAGCAATATATTTGCGGGACACGACACTAGAGGGTGACGACGACGTTGCCGAGCGCGCCGGCCTCGACCGCTTCGTGGGCCGCTGCAATCTCGGCGAGCGCGAACGAAGGCCCGAGATGGTGCGTGAGCGTGCCCGCTTCGAGGGCGCGCGTGAGCCCCGCGACGGCCCGCGCGCGGTCGGTCGGCGTCAGGTGATAGACGATGAAGAAGCGGTAGCGGATGTTCTTCAGCACCGACGGCAGGAAGGGCACGGCGATTTCCAGCGCGCCCGAGCCGTAGGCGACGATGTCGCCTTCGGCGCGCAGCGCGGCCAGCGCGGCCGGCAGGTTGGCCGCGAGATCGACCTCGATCACGCGATCGACGCCGGCGCCGTCGGTCAATGCGAGGGCGCGCGCGGCGACGTCCTCGCGCCGGTAGAACAGCACTTCGTCGGCGCCCGCGGCGCGCGCGACGGCGGCCTTCTCCTCGCTGCTGACCGTCGCGATCACGCGCGCGCCCGCGGCCTTCGCGAACTGCACGGCATAGTGACCGACCGCGCCGGCCGCGCCCGTCACGAGCACCTGGCGGCCGGCGCAGCCGCCGTCCATGTGCACGGCATGCCAGGCGGTCAGGGCCGGGATGCCGAAGCAGGCGCCGGCGGCGAAGCCGACGTCCGCCGGCAGCGGCACGGCCTGGATCGACGGCAGGCTGACGTAGTCCGCGGCGGTGCCGAAGGGACGTCCCCAGCACGCGTTCCACACCCACACGCGCTCGCCGATCCGGCTCGCGGGCACGCCGGCGCCGACCGCATCGATGACACCCGCGCCGTCGCTGTGCGGCACGATGCGCGGCCACGGCAGATCGCCGCCGCGAATGCCGGCGCGCATCTTGACGTCGCTGGGGTTCACGCCCGAGGTCGCGAGCTTGACGCGCACCTCGCCCGCTGCGGGTTGCGGCACGGGCAGATCGGCGACGCAGAGCACGCTGCGCGCCGCACCGGTTCGTTCGTAGAAGGCTGCCTGCATCGAAGCTCTCGGTAGGATCTAGGATCAGGGCGTGGCGTCGGCGATCTGCCACAGATAGCGCGCGAGGAAGGAACGCCGCGGCGCGAACAGCGCGGCCGCCTCGTCGAAGCTCCAGCGCGCCTGCTCGACGACGTAGGCGTCGAAGGTCTTGCGCACGGACACGTCGCCGATCGGCCAGATGTCCGGTTCGCGGAACCAGAACAGCGCCGCCATCTGCGCCGTCCACGGGCCGATGCCGTGCAGCGCCAGCAACGCGTCGGACCGCGCCGCGGATGAAAGCACTTTCAGGCGCGGCGCGGCAAGCGCGCCGGCCGCGTCGGCAGCCGCGAGCGCCTGCAGCGCGCGCGCCTTGTTGCCGGACAGGCCGCAGGCCCGCAGCGCTTCGAGCGGCGCGTCGGCGGCATAGGCCGGCAGCGTCCGGCCCGCGGCGTCGGCCTGGGCTTCGAGCCTGCTCCAGATCGTGCGCGCCGCCGTCGTCGACAGCTGCTGGCCGACGACGACGCGGGCGAGATAGGCGGGCAGCGGAACGCGTCGTCGCGGCGGCGCCGACAGCGGGCCGACCGCGTCGACGGCGCGCGCGAAACGGCGCGAGATGCGCCGCGCCGTTCGCACGAAGTCGGCATGCAATGCGAGCCTGTCCGCAGGTTTGTCCATCGCGCGATTGTGGTTTTCGAAACGACGACGGGCAAGCCTCGCGGGCTTCGGCCTGAACGGCAAGGCCGTCGGCAGCGCCGCCTGCGCCGCGCTCTCCGCCCCCCTGCGGAACCTCCGAGCGATCGGCCGATCGACCCGCAGGCCGGCGCGGAATGCCTCGGAATGCTGCCCCACATGCATCGGGCACGCTCCCTACAGCGGGGCGCCGCAAGCGCTTTTTACAGTGGACGCCATGGGGACGGTGCGGACAGGTCTGGACACGGAGGCGGCTATCGAGCATGCCCTGCAGACCGTGGTGGCGATGCGCTGGGCGGCGATTCGTGCCGGCTGCCTGTCCGCCGCACTCGATCGCGCCTCGACCCAGGCCATCGCCGAGCTCTACAGGCTGCAGCGCAGTCTCGTGGAGGAGGAGCTGCGCTTGCCGCCTCGCGACTGAAGAACGCGGGGCGAAGGAGCTCCCAGACGCTTTCGATTCTCGCCGTCGTAGCCCGGGTGGAGCGCGCAGCGCGCAACCCGGGGCGGGTGTGTCGTGCGGTGTCGATCTCGGGTTTCGCTACGCTACACCCGGGCTACGAAGATGAGCGCGAAGACGGCGGCGAGGCCGTCTGGCAGGGTCTTTCTTCTCTCCCACGCCGTCTTCACGCGCGCGTCCGACTCTGCGATCGAGATCGTTTCATTAGTCTCGTCACATGCGTATCGGGAAATGTCGTGGTTGGCGAATGCCGGCGGCCAATGATGCCGACGGCGGTTCGTATCCGTCGCTGCCGGGTTGGTCGGCGATGGGACGCGCTCACGATCCGTTTCCACCGACGCAGCCGGAAGACGTGCCGCCGCCGCGCGGTCCGCTGGACAATCCGATCGACGATCCGATCCCGCCGAAGCGTCCGCCCGATCCCGAAGAGCCGATACGGCTTCCTGAATGAAGGTGAGTCGAACGAGCTTCGCCCGGAATTCGCTCGACGGCAGTCCGTGACGCAGTAAGCTGCTTGCGCATGCCCGGGCATGCGCACCTCCGTGTGCACCCGGTCATCGTCCGTGACGACACGGCAGCCTGGCAGCTGCCGTGCACTCCTGCTCACGGCGCGTGGCTGCTTCGTCCACGAGCAGCCCGCGCCGGGATTCGATGCGCTACTTCGCGTCGCGCACTTCGTCGGCCCGATCTTCCAGCCTGTCGGCCTCCGCTTCGCTGCCGTCACGCACGGCCTCGGCGGCATTGTCCGTCGCGTCGCTGTCCATGCCGGGATCGGCATTCTCGATGGCATCGGCCTGATCTTCACCGCGATCGCGCACGTTGTCGGCGCGATCCTCGAGCTGATCGGCTTGCCGTTCCAGCGCACGATCAGTGTCCGTCGCCGGCGCGTTGAAAGCGACCAGCGCGAGGGCTGCCGCGAGCAAAGTCTGCGTCCTTGTCATGTCGAGTCCTCCGTGTAAGGTGCTTGCAGCGTAGCCGCGACGGCGGTGGCGGCGCCGTCGGTGACGGTGATTTAAAGTCGTAGGCTGCGGCAGCGTGCTGGCGCCGGCAAGGCGGCGCGCCGCATGCGCCGATTGCCGACGCGACACGGGCATCGCGCCGGCCTCGAGCTCATGGCAGCGGCGCTGCCTCGGGCGCATGGATCAGCCACAGCGGACGCGGCGCC
>JBFWSI010000393.1:0-4467 GCA_050248455.1 Gammaproteobacteria bacterium
GTCGATAAATGGTGCGACTGAGGCCCAGCGCCGGGTGTGGAAAGCGCCGGAAGTCGGCTACTCTCCTGAAGTTATTCAAGTTACTATTGCCGTAACCTAGAACTTACTATAAGCGCACGGCCGGGGCATGAAAGAAGCATTCTGGAAATCCGACCGGTTCGTCGGGCTCGTCGTCTCGCTCATTTTTCTCGTCCTGTGGCTCGGCGGCAACCGGCTGCTGGAGAGCCTCGAGGGCGAGGTCTACGACCTTGGCGTGCGGCTCTCCTCGCACCAGGACACCGGTCGCAAGGACGACATCGCGGTCATCGCGATCGACGACCAGAGCATCCTGAACATCGGCCGCTGGCCCTGGCCGCGCGACGTCCATGCGACGATGATCGAAAAGCTCGCCGCGGCCGGCGCCAAGACCATCGCCTCCACGGTGTTCTTCTCCGAGCGGCAGGCGGACCCGGGCCTGCTGTGGATCAACCGCCTGCGCGATCAGTTCGCGGGCGCGAGCCTCGCGCCGGACAAGGCGGCGGAAATCAACGGCACGATCGACGCGGCGCTGAAGGCGCTGGACACCGACTCGATCCTCGGCGGCACCCTCGGCACGACGGCGAACACGGTGCTCGGCATGCAGTTCGATCCCGGTCAGCCGCTCGGCAATCCCGACGCGCCGCTGCCGGACTACGTCAGCCGCTACGCGATTCCCGAAGACAACATCAGCGATCCCTCGGGCACCAACGAGCTCTTCCCGTTCCCGACCGTCAAGGCCGCGCCGCCGATCGACGTGATAGGCGGCAAGGCGGCCGGCATCGGCTCGCTGATCAACCCGCTGGACCTGGACGGTGTCCTGCGCCGCGAGCCGCTGATCGTGCGCTACTACGATCAGTACTTCCCGTCGCTGGCGCTGATGACGGCGGCGAGCAGCCTCAATCTCGGCGTCGAGGACATCCGGGTCGCGCGCGGCGACAGCGTGAAGCTCGGCAATCTCGAGATCCGGACCAGCGCCGACTCGATGATGAACACCTTCTTCTATCCGAGCCTCGGCAAGGACAGCAACGGCGAGCCGTTGCCGGCGTTCCCGGTCTATTCGTTCTACAACGTGATCCAGGGCGAGACGCCCATGGAGAACTTCAAGGGCAAGATCGTGCTGATCGGCGCGACGGCCTTCGGCGTCGGCTCGGATCTCGTGACGCCGATCGGCGAGACGCGCGGCCCGGTGATGATCCTCGCGCACACCGTCGCGAGCATCCTGAACCAGGATTTCTTCGTCCAGCCGAACTGGGGCTTCTGGGTCGAATTCCTCGCGCTGCTGCTGGTCGCAGCCTACCTGACGATCGCGCTGCCGAAGCTCAACGCCGGTCCCGCGGCGATCGCGACGGTGGTGCTGTTAGTCGTCCTGCTCGGCGTCGAGCTCGGACTGATGGTGGCGCAGGCGAGCTGGTTGAAGCTGGTGACGGCCGCGACGCTGCTGCTGGTCGGTCACACGCTGCTGACGACCAAGCGCTATCTCGCGACCGAGCGCGTGTCGATCGACAGCAGCCTCAAGGCCGCGATGTCGAATCGCCAGCTCGCCCTGACCTTCCAGCAGAAGGGCGAGCTCGACAACGCCTTCGAATACTTCCGGCGCTGCCCGGTCGACGACGAGCTGCTCGAGGCGCTCTACGGCCTCGCCACCGACTACATGGTCAAGCGCCAGCCGCAGAAGGCGATGCTGGTCTACGAGTACATCCACGCCAAGAACCCGAAGTTCCGCGACATCGCGACCAAGATCGCGCAGACCAAGCACGCGACGGACACGCAGATGATGTTCCCGTCCGGCGCCCCGGGCAGCGGGCCGGCCGGCACGATCCTGCTCGGCCCCGGCATGCCGAAGACGATGCTCGGCCGCTACGAGGTCGAGCGCGAGCTCGGCAAGGGCGCGATGGGCGTCGTGTACCTCGGCCGCGATCCGAAGATCAACCGCGTCGTCGCGATCAAGACCATGGCGCTGGCGCAGGAGTTCGAGCCCGACGAGGTCGAGGAGGTCAAGCAGCGCTTCTTCCGCGAGGCCGAGACCGCGGGCCGGCTCGTGCACCCGAACGTCGTGACCATTTACGACTGCGGAGAGGAACACGATCTCGCGTACATCGCGATGGAGTTCCTCGAAGGCCACGATCTCACGCGCTACACGAAACCCGACGCGCTGCTCCCGCTGCCGGTGGTGATGGGCATCGTGTTCAAGGCCGCGCTCGCGCTCGACGCCGCGCACAAGCAGAACATCGTCCACCGCGACATCAAGCCCGCGAACGTGATGTACGAGCCGAACAAGAAGACCGTCAAGCTGACCGACTTCGGCATCGCGCGCATCACGGACTCGAGCAAGACCAAGACCGGCATGGTGCT
Organism: Gammaproteobacteria bacterium; assembly: GCA_050248455.1. GTDB lineage: Bacteria > Pseudomonadota > Gammaproteobacteria. Next base: position 2,371 of record JBFWSI010000393.1, read on the forward strand.
CGGCACGCCCTCGTACATGTCGCCGGAGCAGCTGTCGGGTCGCAAGGTCGACGGCCGTTCGGATCTCTTCTCGCTCGGCGTGATGCTGTACCAGATGGTCACCGGCAAGCTGCCGTTCCAGGGCGAGTCGATGGCGACGCTGATGTACAGGATCGCCAACGAGCCCCATCAGGACATCGCGGAGCTGAAACCCGAGCTCGCGAAGCAGCGCCCCTGCCTGTCCGCGATCATCAACAAGGCGCTGCAGAAGGACGTCGCCAAGCGTTACCAGACGGGCGCGGAACTGGCGAGGGACATCCAGGCGTGTGCCAAACAGGTCGGCGGCTGAAGCAGGCGCCGACTCCATGCCGCCGCTGGACATCGAATTCGCCAATGTCTCGGACAAGGGCCGCAAACGGCCCCACAACGAAGACAGCTCCGTCACGGACAGCGGCGTCTGCCTCGCGCTCGTCGCCGACGGCATGGGCGGCTACAAGGCCGGGGAAGTCGCCAGCGCCATTGCCGCCAAGGCCGTGCTCGACGGCATGCGGGAGAAAGGCGGCAAGGCCGGTCCCCGCCGCTCGGCGGCCGACGGCCAGGCCTCGTCGGCCGAAGCTCAGCTCATCCGGGACTGCATCCAGGTCGCCAACCGCCACATCTTCGAGACCGCGCATGCGATCCCGCAGTGTCACGGCATGGGCACGACGATCGTCGCCGCGGTGTTCTCGGAAGGCCGGGTGACGCTGGCCCACGTCGGCGATTCGCGGATCTACCGCTTTCGCGGCGAGGAATTGAAGCAGGTGACCAACGACCATTCGCTGGTGCAGGAGCTGATCGACCGGGGATTCTTCACCCCCGAGGAAGCCCAGGCGAATACTCCCAAGAACCTGGTGACGCGGGCGCTGGGGATAGACGAGCACGTCGAGGTGGACGTCCAGGAGATGGAAACCCTGCCCGGGGACATCTTCCTCCTGTGCTCGGACGGTCTGAATGATATGGTAAATGATGAAGAAATTCGCTTAACCCTAAGTAAATATAGTGCTAATCTTTCGCAAGCGGCCCATGAGCTCGTGCGTCTGGCGAACGAGGGCGGAGGCAAGGACAACATCTCCGTCGTCCTCGCCCGGCCTCGGACCGGCGCGCCGGGGTCAGCGGGATTACTCGCGAAAGTGACGAGGCTTTTTACGAGGGGCAGCTGACAGGACACAACAATGGGCAAACTCGTACTCAGCTTGAATGGGGCGGTGCAAGGCGAATTCCAGCTCAACAAGGAGCGGATGACCGTTGGCCGCAAGCCCGACAACGACATCCAGATCGACAATCTGGCCGTCAGCGGCAAGCACGCGCTCGTCATCACCATCCTCGACGATTCCTTCCTCGAGGACCTCGGCAGCACCAACGGCACCTACGTCAACGGCAAGCTGATCAAGAAACACGCGCTGCGCGACGGCGACGTGATCGGCATCGGCAAGCACGAGCTCAAGTACGTGAACGAGCACGCGACGGCCGACGACGAGGAGTTCGAGAAGACGATGATCATCCGGCCGGGCTCCGCGAGCGCGGCCGTCGCGGCGGCGAAAGCCGCCGAAAGCGCACCCCCGCCCCCACCCCCCGCGCCGACGCCGACGCCGGCGGCAGCTGCACCCGCCGCCGCCGCACCCGCGGGCTCCGGCATGCCGCTCGGCAAGCTGCACGTCCTGAACGGCCCCATCGCCGGCAAGGAACTGGAACTGACGAAAGCCCTCATCACGCTCGGCAAGCCCGGGGTCCAGGTCGCGGTGATTTCGCGCCGCCCGCACGGCTACTTCCTGACGCACATCGAGGGCGACGGCAAGAACGCCAACTTCCCCGTCGTCAACGGTTCACCGATCGGCCAGCAGGCCTATGCGATGAAGAGCGGCGACATCATCGAGCTCGCCGGCATCAAGATGGAGTTCACCCTGACGCGCTGAGCGTCCTCGCAACCGTCTTCGTAGCCCGGGTGCAGCGTAGCGCTAAGGTATCCCCCCGAAAAACGGGCGCGAGAACCTCAAAAAGCGCGTCATTCCCGCGCAGGCGGGAATCCACGTTCTGGCACGGCGCCCCCGCTGGACTCCCGCTTTCGCGGGAGTGACGAGG
>JBFWSI010000394.1:0-4455 GCA_050248455.1 Gammaproteobacteria bacterium
TTGCGCGGTCGCGAACTGCTCGGTGACGTAGCGCTTGCCGCGATCGACGAGCAGCGGCATCAGCGCCGCGTCGCTCGAGCCCGCTGCGAGCCGCACGGACTGGTTGCCGACGCCCGTCGCGAGCCGCTCGCCGCCGTCGCTCGCGCAGATGCCGCGCACGTAGCCGATGTCGTGGCAGAGCAGCGCGGTAATCATGTTCAGCCAGTCGTCGCGCGAGACGTCGGCGTCGACGATCTGGCGGCCGAGCAGGATCTGCATCCCGACCACCGTCACGTACACGGAGTGCTCGACGTTGTGATAGAGCGCGTCGGAGGTCGCGATGCTGCCCAGTGCGCGCTGGGCGATGTGGGCTGCCGCGGCGAGATGGCCGGAATCCGCACCGCCGAACATCACGGCGTAGTTCGAACCCAGCCGGTTCGCGACCTCTGCCGCCAGCAATTCGGTGATGTTCAGCATGCACAGTGCCCCGCGCTCTCTTGCCGTTCCCTTGCCCGAGAACCGATTGAACGGTTCCATTGCGCCATTTTTATCGGCTGGCCCGGGTCCGAGTATAGGTAGCGGGTCCGCTTGTCGCCCTCCGTGAGCGTCCGAATTGTGAACGATTACTGAGCACGGCCCGGCCGCGGCCCGGCTTTCGCGCCCGGAAGCCTGCGCTACAGTAGGTGCCCGTCCCCATCCAGCCGCCGGAGGAGTAGCCGATGACCGCCCCGTACACCGAACGCACGCTCGAATACCGTCACGAGGACAGCCTGCTCGAAGCCTTCGTCTGCGCCCCGGCCGGCGGCGGGCGTCGGCCCGCGGTGCTCGTCTCGCACGCCTGGGCCGGCCGCTCGCCCTTCGAATGCGACAAGGCGCGCGCCCTCGCCGACCTGGGTTACGTCGGCATCGCGATCGATCTGTACGGCAAGGGGGTGCTCGGCGGCAGCGTCGAGGAGAACGGCGCGCTGATGAAGCCCTTCCTCGACAACCGCGCGCTGCTGCAAGCGCGCCTGCACGCCGCGCTGGCCGCGGCGCGCACGGACGCGGCGGTCGACGGCGGCCGCGTGGCGGCGATGGGGTTCTGCTTCGGGGGCCTGTGCGTGCTCGATCTGGCGCGCAGCGGGGCCGATGTCCGCGGCGGCGTCAGCTTCCACGGCCTGCTCGGCAAGCCCGGCAACACCGACGGCCGTCGGATCGCGGCCAAGATTCTCGTGCTGCACGGCCACGACGATCCGATGGTGCCGCCCGACGACGTGCTCGCCTTCGAGCAGGAAATGACGGCGGCCGGCGCGGACTGGCAGGTGCATGCCTACGGCCACACCCTGCACGCCTTCACGAACCCCGAGGCCGACGACCCGTCCTTCGGCGTCAAGTTCGATGCCAACGCGAACCGGCGCTCGTGGCGCTCGCTGGTGAACTTCCTCGAGGAAGTGCTGGGCTAGCGAAGCCGGTGCTCACCGGCGCCCGCGGGGCGCCGGTGAGCAGGAGGGCAATCGACCGCGGGACTCAGTTCTCGAGCGTCGACAGCGGGCTGCTCTGCTGTGCGAAGTACTCGCCGAGCTTGACGATGTCGTCGTCGGTCAGCTGCAGCGCCTGCACCTGGGCGCCCATGATCGGGTTGTTGCGGCGGCCGTCGCGGTAGTGCCGCAGCGCAGCGGAGAGGTAGTCGGCTTTCTGGCCCGCGAGGATCGGGTAATCGGGGGCCAGCGGCTTGTCGCCCTTCTCGCCGTGGCAGGCCCCGCAGGCGGCGAGCTTCTGCTCGAAATTGCCGCCGTCGGCGGCGGCTTCCTCGTTCGCGGCGGCCGTGCCGGCCGCGGCGGTCAGCACGGCGGCGAGGGCGGCGACAAGTCTCATCTTCTTCAGGGATCGAATTCTCCGGATGCGCGCGGGGCTCGTTGGCACGGGCCCGGTCGTGCTCTTCTCGGCCGGGCCAGTGCTCACTTGCCCTGGCTGGCGAAGAACGCGGCGATGTTGGCGATGTCCTGATCGCTGAGATTGGACGCGTTAGCGTTCATCGTGTCGTGCTTGCGGCTGCCGTCGCGGTAGGCCTTGAGCGCCGCTTCGACATAGGCCGCGCTCTGCCCCCCGACCTTCGGCACGTGGTAGGTCGGATACACGTTGAAGTATGTCTCCACCGCATGACAGCCCAGACAGGTCTCGGCGGCCCTGCGACCCGCCGCCACGTCGCCCTCGGCGAGCGCAGCCATCGACATCGCGGCCAGCCCGCTGGCCACAAGTCCGGTCAGAATTCGCTTGGTCATTCAACACTCCTCACCGAGCAGCGGACTGGTGGGCCAATCTCGCGTCGGCATTGCACATTCGCGGGGACGCGTCACCTGCCTTGCTCCCCTGCTGCAGGCGATGTGACGCGAAGCGCGCATACTACAAAACGCTCCGTGACGAGGGAAGCAATCGGGATCCGCGCCACGAACGATACGCACGCGCGGCAGCGGCGAAGGCGGCATTCGCGCGCGCCAGACGGCCGGCGGCGCGGCCTGTCGGCCGTTGCGCATCGATCTGAAAATGATTAAGGTGCGCCATCCGAAAACGTGAGAAAAATTTCAGGTTTAGCGGATAATCGCTCGCTGCTCAAGGTGAATCGACCGGAGGTAGGAAGGTGGCCAAAGCCAACACCAAGGCGTCTGCGAAGCCGCGTGCGAAGCGGCCGGCGCCAGGCAAAGCGAAGCCTGCAGCAGGCAAGGCCGCTGCAAGCGCGACGAAGAAGAAAGCCGTCGCGGTGAAAGCCCCCGTCAAATCCGTGAGCAAGAAGGCCGCACCGGCCAAGGCGAGCAAAGCGGCCGAGAAGAAGGTCGTCGCAAAAGCGCGACCCGCAGCCGCGAAGAAGTCCACCCCGGCCCCGGTCAAGCCGGTGAAGAAAGCGAGTCCGGCACCCAAGGTCACCGCCCCGGCGCCGAAGCCGGCTGCAAAACCCGTTCCTGCGAAGCCGGCGGCGAAAGCGATGCCGGCCACGAAACCGGCGGTAGCGCCAAAGTCGGCACCGCCGCTGCCGAAAACCTCGGCGAAGACGGAGACAGCGCCGCCTCCGCCGGCTGCGGAAGTCGCGCCCCCCACGAAAACGAAGAGCAAGGCGGAGCCCGCGCGCAGACCGGCTGCACCCGCACAGCCGGCCCACAAGCCCGCCGCACAAGAAAAGGTAGTACCCCGGAAGGTGATTAATCTAGACGAAATCAAGCTCCCGCCCGGCTATCGACCGAGCCCGAACGAGGAGTACATGAATCCGATGCATCTCGCCTATTTCAAGCACAAGCTCGAGCACTGGCGGGAAGAGCTGATCGCGGAATCGCAGGAAACGCTCGAACATCTGCGCACGGAGACGCGCGACGTCGGCGACGAAGCCGAGCGCGCGAGCCGCGAGAGCGACAACATCCTCGAGCTGCGCACGCGCGATCGCTATCGCAAGCTGCTGCGCAAGATCGAGGAAGCAATCAAGCGCATCGAGGACGGCAGCTACGGCTACTGCGAGGAGACGGGCGAGGAGATCGGCCTCGGGCGCCTCGAAGCACGCCCGATCGCGACCTTGACGGTGGACGCGCAGGAACGTCGCGAGATGTTCCAGAAGCAGTTCCGCGACGATCACTAGCGTTCGCCGCGGACGCAGGGGCGGTGCGCGGCCGCCCGAGGGGGAATACCGCGCGGGCCGACAGGCCGATCGCGCCGCGCTGACCGGGAATGCGTGCACGCCGTCCGTGGGGCACCACGGTCGATCGGCGCATGCGGCCCGGCCCGGTGACGAATAACGAGATTGCGTGAGTCAGGCAGGTATCATGGAAGTAAGGCGTTCGGTCATGCGCCACATCCAGGGGTCGGCAACTTCCACGCGACCGCAGGCAGTTTCCGGAGCCCGGGATGGCAGGTGAGCAAATCCTCGTCGTCGAGGACCAGCGTGCCGTCGCGGGCGCGCTCAAGATGCGACTGCGCGGGCTCGGCTACGACGTCACCGCGATTGCGCGCGACGGCTTCGAGGCCATCGAGAAGGCGGCCGAGCTCCACCCCGACCTGATCCTGATGGACGTGCGTCTCGGCGAAGGCATGGACGGCATCGAGGCCGCCCAGCGCATCCGCTCGACGCTCGACATCCCCGTCATCTACATCTCGGCCCACGTCGATCAGAAGCTGCTCGAGCGCGCGCGCGCGACGCAACCGGCGGGCTTCATCAACAAGCCGTTCACGACCAAGGATCTGCTGACCGCGATCGATCTCGCGCTGCACGGCCGGCAGCGGGCGGTCGACGGCGAGCGCGGCGCCGATGCGGCGAACGATCCCTCGGCCGCCGACGGCCTGGTGACGACCGACGGCGACGGCCGGATCAGCTTCGCGAACCGCATCGCCGAAGGCCTGCTCGGCATCAATCGCCGGCAGCTGATCGATCGCCCGCTGTCGGAGCTGATCGCCTCGTTCTACGACCTGTCGATGGAGGAAGCGGAGGCGACGGTCGCCCGCGTGCTGCGCGGTGAC
>JBFWSI010000395.1:0-4453 GCA_050248455.1 Gammaproteobacteria bacterium
GTTTCTTCTTCCAGAGCGCGGGTCACCAGCGCGCGATGGCCTACCTGCGCTACGGCCTGCAGCAGGGACAGGGCTTCATCATCGTCACCGGCGACGTCGGTACCGGCAAGACGATGCTGGTCAACAACCTGTTCCGGGAGCTCGACTCGACGAACATCGTCGCGGCCAAGATCGTCTCGACCAACGTCAACGAGAACGATCTGCTGCGCATCGTCTGCTCCGAGTTCGACCTGCCCTACGAGCGCCTGTCGAAGGCCGCGCTGCTGAAGCAGCTCGAGGTCTTCTTCAAGAGCTGCGTCGACGAGGGCAAGCGCGTGCTGCTGGTGGTCGACGAAGCCCAGAACATGCCGCGCAGCTCGCTCGAGGAGCTGCGCATGCTGTCGAACTTCGACTACAAGGGCATGCCGGTGGTGCAGAGTTTCCTGCTCGGCCAGCGCGAGTTCCGCGCGGTGATGCGCTCGCCGGGGCTCGAGCAGCTGCGCCAGCGCGTGCTCGCGGCCTATCACCTGAAGCCGCTGACGCCCCCCGAGACCGAGACCTACATCAAGCATCGGCTCGCGAAGGTCGGCTGGACCGACGACCCGCAGATCGAGAGCGACGTCTACATGGGCGTCTACCAGTTCACCTCCGGCGTGCCCCGTCGCATCAACACGCTGATGGATCGGCTGTTGCTGAATGCGAGCCTCGACGATTCGCACGCGCTGAGCTTCGCCGGGCTGCGCGCGATCACCTCCGAGATCGCGCAGGAGCAGGAAGCCGAGAGGCAGGACGACGAAGGCCCGGACAAGCCGCCGCTGCTGAGAAGCCCGCGCGCGGGCACGACGCCGGAGCAGGCCGGCGCGGAGCCGCGCACCGAACCGATCACCGATCAGGCCGCGATCGTAGAAATCCGCAAACTCGAGGCCAAGCTCGCGGTGATGCAGCGGGCATTTGATAATCTGTCCGGCGATCTCCACCGCGGGCCCGAGACGCACGCCGCGGCCGTCGATGCCGCCGGCGCACGACGCGGGATGTCGTGGTGGATGGCGGCGGCGCTCGGCACGGCGTTCGGCATCGCGGTCGCGGCCGCCGTCTATTTCCTGCGCTGAGGCCGGTCTCAAGCCGAGCCCTGCGCCATCCGATAAGCCTGTTTCCGGCGCGCCGCGGCGACGCCGGGCCAGGGTCCGCCGTCACGCCGACGGCAGCGAGTAGGTTCAGGCACATCCCGGGCGAGTCGCCGGACGCGCATCGACCAGGAAGGCATCCATGATCAACGCATTCACGGTCGACGTCGAAGACTGGTTCCAGGTCGCCGCCTTCGAGGGACACATCGCGCGCGAGGCCTGGGATCGCCAGGTGAGCCGCGTCGAGCGCAACATGCAGCGGCTGCTCGACCTGCTCGACGAACACGGCGTCAAGGGCACTTTCTTCACGCTCGGCTGGGTCGCGGAGCGCTACCCGGCGCTCGTGCGTCGGATCGTCGCCGACGGCCACGAGCTCGCGAGCCACGGCTACGACCATACGCGCGTCACCGCGATGGATCCGGCGCACTTCCGGCGCGACATCGCGCAGGCGAAGCGGTTGCTCGAGGACGCTGGCGGCGTCGCCGTGCGCGGCTACCGGGCGCCGACCTTCTCGTTCCGCGACGACAATCGTTGGGTCTACGAAGTCCTGCGCGACTGCGGCTACGCCTACAGCTCGAGCGTCGCGCCGATCAGGCACGATCTCTACGGCATCCCGCATGCGCCGCGCACGCCTTATCGTGACGCGTCCGGCATCATGGAGATCCCGATCTCGACACTGCGCTTCGGCGCGCGCAATCTGCCGTGCAGCGGGGGGGGATTCTTCCGCCTGTATCCCTATGCGTTCTTCCGCTGGTGCGTCGCGCACGTCAACACGCACGACGGCCAGCCGTGCATCTTCTACATGCACCCGTGGGAGATCGATCCAGGGCAGCCGCGTCAACGCGGCATCGGGCTCAAGACCCGGCTCCGTCACTACATGAACCTGGCGAAGGTCGAAGATCGCCTGCGCAGCCTGCTGAGCGATTTCCGCTGGGGCCGCATGGACGAGGTATACGCGACATGAATGCACCGCTGCCGTCCGTCGAGCAGGACGCCGCCCGCGTCACCGCGCTGACGCTGAAAGATCCGCAGGCAGCGGACGCCGCGCGCTGGGATGCCTACGTCGATCGCCATCCCGAGGGCACGTTCTTCCATCTCCTCGGCTGGCGCGAGGTGCTCGAGCGCGCGGTCGGCTTTCGCGCGCACTACCTGATGGCGCTGCGCGGCGACGCGGTCGTAGGTCTGCTGCCGCTGGTGCGAGTCAAGAGCCTGCTGTTCGGGGACGCGCTGGTGTCGCTGCCGTTCTGCGTGCAGGGCGGCGTGATCGCCGACGACGCGGCGAGCGAAGGCGCGCTGCTGGCGGAGGCGAGCGGCCTCGCCGAGCGCCTCGGCGTCGACTATCTGGAGCTGCGCCACACGCGCGCGCTGGCCGCCGACTGGCCGACCAAGGGCGAGACCTACGTGCTGTTCCGGCGCGCGCTGTTCGCCGACGTCGACGAGAACATGAAGGCCATCCCGCGCAAGCAGCGCGCGATGGTGCGCAAGGGCATCGCGGCCGGGCTGGTCAGCCGCGACGAAACCTCGCTCGATCATTTCTTCCACATCTATGCGACGAGCGTGCGCAATCTCGGCACGCCGGTGTTCCCGCGCCGCTATTTCGAGGCGCTGCACCGGGTGTTCGCGGCGCGCTGCCGCGTGACGACGGTATTCCACGGCCAGGACGCCGTGAGCTCGGTGCTGTCCTTCGTCTACAAGGACACCGTCATGCCGTATTACGGCGGCGGCATTCCGGCCGCGCGCGATCTGAAGGCCTACGACTTCCTGTACTGGGAAGTGATGCGCACGGCCTGCGAGCAGGGCCTCCGCTGCTTCGACTACGGCCGCAGCAAGCGCGACAGCGGTTCCTATGCGTTCAAGAAGAACTGGGGCTTCGAGCCCGAGCCGCTGCACTACCAGTACCACCTGGTCAAGCAGCACGCGCTGCCCGATCGCAACCCGAACAACCCGAAGTACGAGCTCGCGGTGAACACCTGGAAGAAGCTGCCGCTGCCGCTCGCGAATTTCCTGGGTCCCTTCGTATCGCCGTATCTCGCATGAGCCAGGTGGACAGCCTCCTGTTCCTCTGCCACCGGATCCCGTATCCGCCGAACAAGGGCGACAAGATCCGCTCTTTCCACATCCTGAAGTTCCTCGCCGAGCGGCATCGCGTGCTGCTCGGCACTTTCATCGACGATCCGGCGGACCGCGCGCACCTCGCGACGCTGCGCGAGCTCTGCGCCGAGCTGCACGTCGTCGACATCGCGCCGCGCCGCCAGCGCCTCGCGAGCCTACGCGGGCTGCTCACCGGCGAAGCGCTCAGCCTGCCGTACTACCGCGATGCGGGCCTCGCCGCCTGGGTCGCGGAAATGCGGCGGCATGCGCGGCCGCGCGTTGCCTTCGCCTACTCCTCGCCGATGGCACAGTACCTGCTCGGCGACGACTGGCAGGGCACGCGCCGCATCGTCGATCTGGTCGACGTCGATTCCGAGAAATGGCGCGCCTATGCCGCGATGAAGCCGTGGCCGGCCTCGATGATCTACGGCCGCGAAGCGATGCGATTGCTGGCTTTCGAGCGCGCGGTGGCCGATGCGGTCGATGCCTGCGTGTTCGTGTCCGGCGACGAGGCGCGGTTGTTCGAACAGCTGCGCGGCGGCGCCTCGCACAACGTCCATGCCGTCAACAACGGCGTCGATCTCGCGTATTTCGCCGCCGGCCTCGGCCTGCCGAACCCCTACCCGGCGGGCGTGCCCGTGCTGGTCTTCACCGGTGCGATGGACTATTGGGCCAACGTCGACGCCGTGCAGTGGTTCGTGCGTGAAATACTGCCGGACATCCTGCGCGCGGTGCCGGCCGTGCAGTGCTGGATCGTCGGCACCCGCCCGACACCCGCCGTGCGCGAGCTGGCGCAGGCGCCGCGCGTGCACGTGACGGGCGCGGTCGACGACATCCGGCCTTACATCGCGCACGCGACGATCTCGATCGCCCCGATGCGCGTCGCGCGCGGCGTGCAGAACAAGGTGCTGGAGGCGATGGCGATGGGCCGGCCGGTGGTCGGCACGCAGGCCGCCTTCGAAGGCCTGGACCTCGAGACGCGTTACCGTGCGCTCGCCGCCGACGATGCCGCTTCCTTCGCCGCGCGCTGCGTCGCGCTGCTCGGCGCGAGGGACACCAGCCTCGGTGAAATGGGGCGGCGCTACGTCGCCGCGCATCACGACTGGAATACCAACATGCAGCAGCTCCACGCTCTGATGGCAGGCTGAAGATGAGTACCGTGCTCGCGCCCGATTCCGCCGCGCCCGCCGCCGGCACCCACACCTTCCGCCACTGGCCGCTGGTCGTCGGGCTGTTCGTCGCCAGCGTGCTGGCCGCCT
>JBFWSI010000396.1:0-4436 GCA_050248455.1 Gammaproteobacteria bacterium
GCGCGCGACTCGCCCGCCTGCCGCTGGATCCGCGACTGGGCGCGGCGCTGCTCGCGGCCGACGAGCAGCAGGCGCTCGGCGAGCTGCTCGTGATCGTCGCCGCGCTCAGCGCCGGCGATCCGCGCGTGTGGCCGCGCGAGCAGCGCGAGGCGGCGGCGAATGCGCATGCGGCCGATGCCGATCGCCGCTCCGAATTCATGTGGTTCCTGAAAGCCTGGCAGGACATGCAGACGGCCTTCGACGGCGCATCGCGGCGTCAGCAGATGAGCTGGTGTCGCGCGCGCTTCTGGTCGTGGCGCCGCGCGCGCGAATGGCTGTCGGTGCACGCGCAGTTGGCTTCGGCCGTCCGCGCGCTCGAGCTCGTGCCGAACGCGACGCCGGCATCCTATCGCGCCGTGCACACCGCGCTGCTCGCCGGCTTCGCGACGCGCATCGGGCGGCTCGGCGAGGACAAGGAGCGCCCCGGCCGCTATCTCGGCACGCGCGGCGGCCGCTTCCGCCTGCATCCGAGCTCGAGTCTGCGCGCGGCGCCGCCGAAGTGGGTCGTCGCCGCCGAGCTGACGGAGACGACGGCGGCGTACGCGCGGATCGCCGCGCGCATCGAGCCCGCGTGGGTCGCGACGGCCGCGGCGGCGCTGGTCCGGCGCAGTCACGACGCGCCCGTGTGGGACGCGCAGCAGGGCAGGGTGCTCGCGCGCGAGGAAGTCGCGCTGCAGGGGCTGGTGCTGAGCGCGGACGGCCGCGTCGACTATGCGCGCATCGATCCGGTCGCTGCGCGCGAATTGTTCGTCTCGGCCGCGCTCGTCGACGGCGACTTCGGCGCCGCCTTGCCGCCGTTCCTCGCACACAATCTCGCGCTGATGGAAGGGTTGCGCGCATGGGAGGCGCGCGTGCGCCGTCACGATCTGCTCGCCGATCGCGCGCAGCTCGCGGCCTTCTACACCGCGCGATTGCCGGCGCGGATCGCGAGCCGCCGCCAGCTGCTGGCCTGGCTCGAGGAGGATCCCGCGCGCGATGCGACGCTGCGCATGCAGGAGCGTGACGCCTCGCGCGCCGCGCTGGACTCGATCGCGCGACATCTGTTTCCGGAATCGCTGCGCGTCGGCGAGCTCGAGCTCGCGCTCGCATATCGCTTCGATCCCGGCGCCGAGGACGACGGCGTCAGCGTCGACGTGCCGGCCGCGGTGCTTCATCGCCTCGACGCGCAGGACTTCGATCGCCTCGTGCCCGGGCTGCTGCGCGAGCGCGTGTACGCGCTGCTGAAGACGCTGCCGAAGGCACGACGGCGCCTCGTGTCGCCGCTGAACGAATTCGCGCAGAGCCTGACCGCGGCGATCGACGCCACCGGCGGGCCGCTGCTGCCGCTGCTCGTCGCCGAGATCGCGCGCATGACGGGCAGCCGTCTCGAGCTCGGCGAGTTCAGGCCCGAGGAGCTGCCGCCGCATCTGCGCATGCGCTACCGCCTGCTCGGCGTCGACGGCCGGCCGCTGGCCGCGGGTCGCGATCTCGCCGGGCTCGCGCGCGAACACGCGCGCGCGGCGCGGCGCGCCTTCGCGGCTGCCGCCTGGCAACGCGGCGAGGCGACGCGCAGCGGCGAGTGGATCTTCGGCGCGCTGCCGGCCGAGGTGCGCACGACGACCGACGGCCACGTCGTCGTCGGCCACCCGGCCCTGAGCGCGGACGGTGACACGGTGCGGGTCGAAATCCACCCCGATCCCGCGCAGGCCGCGGCGACCCATCGCCGCGGTGTCGTCGCGCTGCTGAGGCAGGCCCTGCCGCGCGAGCTGAAAGGCCTCAAGCGGCGCGCCGCGGAAGCGGGACGTCTCGCCCTTCAGGCGCGCGCGCTAGGCTGGCACCAGTCCTTCGAGGATTGGCTCGCCACGAGCGCCTGCGCGGCCTGCGTCGGCGCCGAGCCGCCGCGGGACGCCGCGGCGTGGACGGCACTGCTCGCCGCGGCCCGGCGCGAGCTGACCCCGCAGCACGAGGCGCTGTGGCAGCGAAGCGCGGCCGTGCTGGCGCAGGCCGGCGATCTGCAGCAGCGGCTCGCGCAGCTCGCGCCGCGCCTGCGGCCGGAGATCGAACGGGATCTGCGCGCACAGCTCGCGACGCTGAGTGCGCCGGATACGCTGGCCGACGCCGCGCCGGCCGCGCAGCTGCCGCGCTATCTGCGCGCGCTGGCGCTGCGCCTGGAACGCCTCGCGCACGATCCCGACAAGGACCGGCGCAAGTTCGCGCCGCTCGCGCCGCTGCTCGCGCGCAGCGCCGCGCTCGCCGACGGCCTCACGCATGCGCAACGCGAACGACTGTGGTATTGGTGGCAGGAGCTGCGCATCGCGATCTTCGCGCCGGAAGTTCGCACCGCCGAACCCGTATCGACCAAACGCATGGAGTCACTGCTCGATGAATTCGCGGCAGCCCGCGACGATGTCCGCTGAAGGAAACTCTGCAAGAGCAGATCATCGTGAAAGACGCCGCCGGTGAATGAGGTCGACGTCGTCTCCTCGGTGTTCGTGGTGTTCAGCGGCGCGGCCGTGCTCGCGACGCTCGCGCTGTTCGCGCGCCAGGCGATGATCGTCGCCTACATCGCGGTCGGTGCGCTGGCCGGCCCGAGCGCCCTGGGTCTGGTGAAGGACGCGAGCTGGCTGGCGAGCGTGTCGGAGATCGGGATCATGTTCCTGCTCTATCTGCTCGGCCTGAACATGGTGCCGGCGCAGCTGTGGCGCATGTTCCGCGAGGCGACGAACGTCACGCTGCTGAGCTCCCTCGCCTTCCTGGGGCTCGGCGTCGGGCTCGCGCTCGTGGTCGGCTTCGATGCGCGTGAGGCGGCCGTCGCGGGCTGCGCGATGATGTTCTCCAGCACCATCATCGGGCTCAAGCTGCTGCCGACGACCGCGCTCCATCACCAGCACATGGGCCAGGTGATCATCAGCATCCTGCTGCTGCAGGATCTGATCGCGATCGTCGCGCTGCTGGTCCTGCAGGGCATGGCGGGCCCCGACGGCGACTGGTGGCCGTTGCTGCGGCAGCTGCTCGGGCTGCCGGTGCTCGTCGCGGTCGCCTGGGTGGCCGAACGCTACGTCGTCGAGCCGCTGCTCCGGCGCTTCGATCAGATCCACGAATACATGTTCCTGCTGGTGATCGCGTGGTGCCTCGCGCTGGCCGAGCTCGCGCGCGTGCTCGGCCTGTCGCACGAAATCGGGGCTTTCGTTGCCGGCGTCGTGCTGGCGACCTGTCCGGTATCGCTCTACATCGCCGATGCCCTGCGGCCGCTGCGCGACTTCTTCCTGATCATGTTCTTCTTCTCGCTGGGTGCGCGGCTGGATCCGGCGACGGTCGGACCGGCGCTCGCGCCGGCCGTGCTGCTGGCGGGCGTCGCGCTGGCCGCCAAGCCGGTGGTCTTCGGCTGGCTGCTGCGGCGGGCCGGCGAGGCCGAGCGCCTGGCGCGCGAGACCGGGATGCGGCTCGGACAGATCAGCGAGTTCAGCCTGCTGATCGTCGTGCTGGCGCTGGACACCGGGGTCATCGGCCGCTTTGCCTCGAACGTGATCCAGTTGGCAACCGTGCTCACTTTCGTGGTTTCGAGCTACGTGATCGTGTGGCGCTATCCAACTCCGATCGCGGTTCGTGATACGCTGCGACAAGATTGACCCGGGCGCCATTTTGAACGGCCGGGCAGGGGCTTGGGCGTCAATCCTGAAGTGAAAACCGTAACCGACAGACCCCGTTCCGGGCCGGGCGGCCAACCCCGGCGATGCCGAGCATGCAGTCCTTCGAAAACCTCGTCCAGGCGTCTGCACACGGCTTGTCGGCCATCTTCTCGCCGCTGCGCGGCAGGCTGAAAGGCGAGGGTGAAGCACGCCGCACGCAGCTCGCGCAGCTGCTCGGACTCAACGTCCCGCAGCTCGTCTGCGGCGTCGGCTTCAATGCCGAGCTCTCGCGCATTCCCGATCTGCCGAAGTTCATCGGCTTCGCCTCGCGCGACGCGATGATCGCGGAGCGCAACTACGTCTTCGTCCACGATCGCTACCGCGCGCTGTCGGTGAACAACATCGTCGAGGTCTATGCCGCGCTCGGCAAATCGCCGGGCGGTGCGGGCGAGTGGTCCGATCTGGTGATGAGCAGGCTCAACAACATCGAGGGCCAGCTCGAGGAGACGATCAATCCCGTGCTGATCGGCGGCTACAAGCTCGAGGTGCGCGCGATCTACGAGAATCGCCTCGCCGGCCCGGCGCTGGTCAACGCGCGCCTCGATCCGAACTACGCGGTCCTGCGCGACATCACCAACGAGAGCATGATCATGCTCGAGATCAACGCGATCGCCGCCGACGCCTTCCTGCGCCATCCCGGCGTCACCGTCGACGAGAAGGCACGCGGCCTGTTCCAGAACCTGATCCCGCGCGACGCGGTGGCAAGCTATCTCGCCGAACACCCCGACG
>JBFWSI010000397.1:0-4430 GCA_050248455.1 Gammaproteobacteria bacterium
TCGGCGACGCGCAGGCAGGCGCCGAGGTGGTGCGGGTCCTGCGGGTGATCGAGGGCGAGCACGAGCGGGGTGCGCGCGGCGCTGCCGAGCCTGACCCTGAGCGCCGCGAGATCGAGCGGCGCCGGCGGCCGGCGCCGAAGCACCACGCCCTGGTGGACGGCGCCGTCGGTGAGACGATCCAGCGTAGCGGCCGGCACGCGCTGCGGCCGTAGACCCAGCCGCGCCGCCGTCGCGGCGAGCGCCGCGAGCTCGCCGTGGCCCGCATCCTCGCGCAGCCACAGTTCGAGGACGTCCGTCGCCGCCTGGGCCAGCGCCGACTGGCAGGCATGCAGGCCCCACACGAGCAAGCTGCCGCCGCTGCGCGCGTCCCCGCGCTCGGCGTCGCGACGACGACTCATCGGCTCATCGCCGGCGTTTGCGTCCGCCGTCGACGTTCAGCGCGAAGTCGATCTGTCGCTCGTCGAGGTTGACGCGCATCACCGTGATCTCGACGTGCTGGCCGACGCGGAATTCACGCTTGCTGCGCTTGCCGAACAGGCGATGGCCGACCGCGTCGAACTGGTAGTAGTCATCCGGCAGTGCCGTCACGTGCACCAGCCCTTCGACGAAGCTCTCGTCGAGCTGCACGAACAGCCCGAAGGAGGTCACGGCGCTGACGATGCCGCCGAAGCGCTCGCCGATCTTGTCCAGCATGTACTCGCACTTGAGCCAGGCGACGGCTTCGCGCGTCGCCTCGTCGGCGCGGCGCTCGGTCATCGAGGTGTGATCGGCGAGCGTCGTCAGGGCCTCGGGCGCGATCTTCACGCGCCGGCGCCGCGCGAGGCGCTGCTTGATCGCGCGATGGACGAAGAGATCGGGATAGCGGCGGATCGGCGAGGTGAAGTGCACATAGGCCTCGAGCCCGAGCCCGAAATGGCCCGCATTCTCGCCGCGATAGACGGCGAGCTTGAGGCTGCGCAGCAGCACCGTCTCGATCAGCTGGTGATCGGGCCGCGCCTTCGCGGCGGCGAGCACCTGCGCGAAATGCCGCGGCTCGGGCTCGGCGCCGCCGGGCAGGCGGATGCCGAGCTCCGACAGGAACTGGCGCAGCGCGATCATTTTCTCGGGATCGGGCTTGTCGTGCACGCGGTAGAGCGCCGGCAGCCCGTGCTTGCCGAGGTACTCCGCGGCGGCGACGTTCGCCGCGATCATGCACTCCTCGATCAGCTTGTGCGCGTCGTTGCGCTCGCGCACCTCGATGCGCTCGATCTTGCGCGCGCGGTTGTAGATGAACTTCGGCTCCAGGGTGTCGATGTCGAGCGCGCCGCGCGCCTCGCGCTGCCGGCGCAGGACCTTGTACAGGTCGTAGAGGTCGAGCACGTGGCCCTGCAGCGGCGTGAGCTCCGCGCGCGGCGCGCTCAGCCAGCGCGCGACGTCCTCGTAGATCAGCCGCGCATGCGAGCGGATCACCGCGTTGTAGAAACGATGCTTCAACGCGACGCCCTCGGCCGAGAAGCGCAGCTCGCACACCAGCGCGAGCCGCTCGACCTCCGGGTTCAGCGAGCAGATGCCGTTCGACAAGGCCTCCGGCAGCATCGGGATCACGCGATCGGGGAAATATACCGAGGTGCCGCGCTCGCGCGCCGCCGCGTCGAGCAGCGTGTCCTCGCGCACGTAGTGCGCGACGTCGGCGATCGCGACATAGAGCTGGAAGCCGTCGCGCGTGCGCTTGCAGTACACCGCGTCGTCGAAATCCCGCGCGTCGCTGCCGTCGATCGTCACCAGCGGCAGCTCGCGCAGATCGACGCGTCCTTCGCGCTCCGCCGCCGTCACTGCACGCGGAATGCGCGCGAGATCCTCTTCGAGCCCGGGCGGCCAGGCCGTCGGCAGGCCGTGGGCGCGGATCGCGACGTCGACTTCCATGCCGGGCGCCATGTGATCGCCGAGTACCTCGACGACGCGGGCGAGCGGCTGATAGCGCGCATCCGGCTGCTGCACGATGGTCGCGACGACGATCTGCCCGTGGCCGGCGCCGCCCTCGTCGCCGGCCGGGATCAGGAGGTCCTGGTTGATGCAGCGATTGTCGGGCACGACGAAGCCGACGCCGCCCTCGCGGAAGTAGCGGCCGACGACCTCGCTGTTCGCGCGCGACAGCACTTCGACGACGGTCCCGAACGGGCGGTCGCGGTGATCGATGCCGGCGATGCGCACGTAGACGCGATCGCCGTGGAGCACGCGGCGCGCATCGCGCGGCGCGATGTAGATGTCGCGCTCACCGCTGTCCGGGCGCACGAAGGCGTAGCCGTCGGGGTGACCGATCACGCGGCCGGCGATGAAGTCCATGCGCTTGGCGAGGCCGTAGCGCTGCGCGCGGGTCTCGACCAGCTGTCCGTCGCGCACCATCGCGGCGAGGCGGCGACCGAGCCCATCGCGCGCGGCGTCGCCGGCGACGTGCAGCACCGCGGCCACGTCGTCGAAGGCGAGCGGCGCGGCCGCCTTTTCCAGCGCGCGCAGGATGTCCTCGCGCGTCGGGATCGGCACGTCGTGACGAGGAGGCTCGTTCCTGCGCGTATCGCGTCTGCGGCTCATGTCCGGCTCATTGACTCACGTAGGTCGCTTCTGTAGTCTGCGCGTCGCTTTGCCGAGGTGGCGGAATTGGTAGACGCGCTGGTTTCAGGTACCAGTGGAGAGATCCGTGGAGGTTCGAGTCCTCTCCTCGGCACCAAAGCACAGGGCCTGAAGCACGCGGCCCGAAGCACATGAAGCAGCATCGCGCCGTCCCGCGCGCGACCAGCCACCCCGCTCCACCGCCCCTTCATCTCGTGACCGCCAGCGCGATCATCGTGCCGATGTAGCCGAGATAGATCGCACCGTTCGCGAGCAGATGCCACACGCGCAGGCCGCCGCCCGCACGACGCGCGTGCCAGTACAGCCACAGCGCCGCCGCGTAGGTGACGAGGACGCCGAGCACGACTTCGAGCGTCGGCTGCCACGGCGTGATCGCGAGACCCAGCGCCGGCAGCAGGCTGCCCTGGAACACCATCGCGCCGGTGATGTTGCCGAAGGCCAGCGTGTCCTTGCCGCGGCGGATCCAGATCACGCTGTTGACCTTCTCCGGCAGCTCGGTCGCAATCGGCACGATCAACAATGCCAGCAGCAGCGGCGAGAGGCCGAGCAGCTCGGACAGATGCTCGACGCAGTAGACGAAGCCCTTCGCGCCCGCGATCAGCAGCGCGAGCCCGAGCGCCATCTGCGCGACGATCACTGGCAGCTTCTCCGGCAGCCCGATCTTGTGCAGGAACAGATCGCCGTGGGCTTCCGTGCCGTGACCGTTCTCGACGAGCTGCGCGGAGACGCGCAGCGTCAGCATCACGTAGACGAAATAGTTCAGCACCAGCGCGATCGCGAGGCCGGCGCGCACCGTAGCGAGCTGCGGCGGCACGAACAGCGCGACGAAGGCCATCGCGAAGGCGCACAGGAAGAAAGTCAGATCGCGCTGCAGGCCGGTGCGCTCGGGACGCAGATGACCGTGCAGGCCGCGGCGACGGAGCACCGACAGCGTCATCACGCACAGGCTCAAGGTCGACAGCATCAGCGGCGCGCCGAGTATCGCGCCGACGCCGATCTCGGCATTCAGCTCGGCATTCGCGCCGCCCGCGATCACGGCGACGACGGGCACCGTGCTCTCCGGCAACGCGGTGCCGACCGCGGCGAACAGCGATCCCGTCACCCCTTCGGAAATCCCGATGCGCTCGCCGAGATGCTCGAGCGCGTTCGTGAAGATCTCGGCGGCAACGAGAATGACGAGCAGCGCAATTAACAGTTCGAAACCCAGGACCATGCTAACCTCGGTGCCGCGCCGGGGCGGTCACGCAACGCCCGCGGCCGACTCTACCCAGTGGGCATGAAGGGCGACCGTGGATTTGTCTCTATTTCTGAAGGCCGTGCTGCTCGGCATCGTCGAGGGCTTGACCGAATTCCTGCCCATCTCGAGTACCGGACATCTGATTCTGGCCAGTGAGTGGCTGGAGTTTAACAGAGCGGATGCGAAAACGTTCGAGGTGGTCATCCAGCTCGGCGCCATCCTATCCGTGTGCTGGCACTTCCGGCGGCGACTGACGGGCGTCGTGCAGGGTCTCGGGAATGACGACGAATCGCGTCGCTTCGTCTGGAACCTGCTGCTGGCCTTCCTGCCCGCGGCGGTGCTCGGCGGCCTGCTCCACGGCTTCATCAAGCAGGTGCTGTTCTCGCCGCTGGTCGTCGCGATCGCGCTGATCGTCGGCGGCATCGCGATCCTGCTCGTCGAGCGGCTGGCGCCGGCGCCGCGCGTCACGCAGGTCGAGCGAATTTCCCCGGGCCTCGCCCTGAAGATCGGCTTCGCGCAGACGCTCGCGCTGATCCCGGGCGTGTCGCGCCCCGGCGCGACCAAAATGGGCGGCATGGGCAGCGGC
>JBFWSI010000398.1:0-4427 GCA_050248455.1 Gammaproteobacteria bacterium
CCGACAGGAACAGGCGGCCGAAACGCAGCGCCTCACCGAGCAGAAGCAGCAGCTCGAGCGCGAGAAGGCCGCCGAGCAGCGCCGTCAGGAAGAGGCGCGCAAGGCCGCGGAGCAAAAGAAGAAGAAGGCCGAGGAGCAGCAGAAGCTCGAGGCGAAGAAGAAAGCGGAGGCCGAGGCGAAGAAGGCCGAAGCGGAAGCGCAGAAGAAAGCCGAGGCCGAGAAAAAGAAAAAAGCGGAAGAGGCGAAACGCGCGGCCGAGGAAAAGCGCAAGGCCGAGGAAGCCAAGGCGCTCGCCGACGCGATGGCCGAGGAAGAGGCGGAACTTGCGGCCGCGGCGCAGGCCAGAGCAGATCAGTCGGAGCTCGCCAAATACGCGGCCGCGATCATGCGTCAGGTGGCGAGCAATTTCATCGCGCCGAACATGGATGCCGGGTTGAAGTGCACGCTGCTCGTGCGCATGATCCCGGGCGGCCAGGTGGTCGACGCGAAAGTGGTGAAGTCGAGCGGGAATCCGACCTTCGATCGACAGGCCGAGCTCGCGGTGCGTAAGGCATCGCCGCTGCCCGTGCCGGACGAACCCCGCCTGTTCCAGCAGATGAAGGAAATCCAGTTCGAATTCGACCCGGGTGCGATGTAAATGAAATTCCTGATCACCCTCTGGCTGTGTCTCGTGTCGGCCATGGCCGTGGCGCAGGTCGGCGGCGGACCGCTGACGATCCGCATCACGCAGGGCGTCGAAGGCGCGCTGCCGATCGCCATCGTGCCCTTCGAATGGACGGGCCAGCCGCTGCCGCAGGACATTGCGCAGGTCATCACCAACGATCTCACGCGCAGCGGCCGCTTCAACGTGATGCCGGCGGCGGATCTGCCCGCGCGTCCGAGCGACGTCGCGCAGGTCAACTTCAAGGACTGGCGCACGGTCGGCATGGACAATCTCGTGATCGGCCGGATCACCGCGACCGCCGACGGCGGCTATGTCGTCGAGTTCAGGTTGCTCGACGTGTTCGGCGGCAAGCAGCTCGCCGGCTTCCAGATCCCCTCGCACGTGTCGAACCTGCGCCTCACCGCGCACCACATCAGCGACATCATCTTCAAGACGCTGCTGAACATCGACGGCGCCTTCTCCACGCGCATCGCCTACGTCACGGTCGACCGCAAGGACGCGAAGAACAGCCTCTATCGGCTGCAGATCGCCGACGCCGACGGCTACGACGCGAAGACCATTCTCGAATCGCCGCAGCCGCTGATGTCGCCGGCATGGTCGCCGGACGGCAACCGCCTCGCCTACGTGTCCTTCGAGGAGCGCAACTCGGCGATCTACGTGCAGGACGTGCGCACCGGCGCGCGCGAGAAAGTGGTGTCGGGCCTGGGGATCAATAGCTCGCCCGCCTTCGCGCCCGACGGCCGGCGCCTGGCGGTGACGCGCTCGATGGAAGGCAATCCGGACATCTATGTCGTCGACATCGCGAGCAAGCAGCAGCGTCGCCTGACCACGCACGAGGCCATCGACACCGAGGCCGCGTGGGCGCCGGACGGCAGCGCGATCATCTTCACCTCCGACCGCGGCGGCGGGCCGCAGATCTACCGGATGTCGCCGGACGGCGGGGATGCGAAGCGCGTCACCTTCAATCTCGGCAACTACAATTCGCGCGCGAGCTATTCGCCGGACGGCAAGAAGCTCGTGATGGTCAACGGAGGCTCGGGCTTCCGCATCGTGGTGCTCGATCTCGCGACGGGCAGCAGCCGCGTGCTGACGGGCTCTAGCCTCGACGAATCGCCGAGCTTCGCGCCGAATGGGAGCATGATCATCTATGCGACAATGGGCGGACGCGGCACCGAACTCGCCGCGGTGTCGGTCGACGGCACCGTGAAGCAGCGCCTCGCGCTGCAGGTCGGCCAGGTGCGCGAGCCCGCGTGGGGACCTTTCCGGAAGTGATCCCGGGCCGCCGCTCCCCGGCAACGGTGGCCAGCGGCCGGCGCAAGAAGACGAACGACCAAAACCAAAGCGTGTAGCGAAGAGGAGTTAACGATATGAAGAGAGCGATCCTGAATGGCTTCGTGGTGCTGCTCGTGGCGCTCCTGGCCACCGGGTGCTCGAACCTCAACAAGAAGTCGACGGGCAGCGCGACGGTCGAGAACCGCGGCATCTCCAGCGGCGAGATGAGCGACATCGACGCGGCCCGCAGCTCGGGCGTCGCCGATGGCGCCGGGGTCGGCGCGGCCGAACTGAACGATCCGAACAGTCCGCTGGCGGTGCGCGTGATCTACTTCGACTACGACAGCAGCAACATCCGCGAAGACTTCCAGTCGGTCGTCGAAGCGCACGCCGCCTATCTCGCCGCGCATCCGGAAACCACGATCACGCTCGAAGGTCACGCCGACGAACGCGGCTCGCGCGAGTACAACCTCGCGCTGGGCGAGCGCCGCGCACTCGCGCTGCGTCGCCAGCTGGTATTGCTCGGCGCCACCGCCGGCCAGATCCGCACCGTCAGCTACGGCGAGGAGCGGCCGGTGGCCGAAGGGCACGACGAGCAGTCCTACAGCCTGAACCGCCGCGCCGAGATCATCTACCAGTAATCCCGACACGCCCCGGCGGCGCGCCGCGCGCGTCGCCGGACGAGGAGCAAGCCGATGCGGCGCACGTCGATGGTCATCACCCTGTGTGGGGCGCTGGCGCTGCCGTTGGCGGCCGGGGCACAGAACGCGAGCGCGGATCTCGCGGGGCGCGTCGGCAAGCTCGAACAGGCGCTGTCGAACCGCGGCCTGATCGATCTGCTGAACGAGGTCGAGCGCCTGAAGCAGGAGAACCAGTCGCTGCGCGGCCAGCTCGAGAACCTCGGCTACGAGATCGAGCAGCTGAAGAAGAGCCAGACCTCGGTCTATACGGATCTCGATCGCCGGCTGCAGGCGGTCGAAGGCGGCGGAGTCGCGGCGGATGGGGGCAGCGCAGGCCAGGGAACCCTGCCGATGCTGGCGCCGGCGCCGGGCGACGCCGTCGCGGGCACGCCGGCGCCGCAGTCCGCGCTGCAGGTCGAGACCGAAACCGCCGGCATGGCGCCGCCGGCCGACGCCGATGTCGGGCTCGGCGCCGCGCCGCCCGCGGACGGCGCGGCCGCGCTCGACACCGAGCCGATGCCTGGGCCGGCGCCGGAAGAGGCGCCGCTCGACGCGAACGGCGCGCCGCTGCCGCCGGTGAAGACGCCGTCCCAGGCCGGCGTACAGCCCATCCAGCCGACGCTCGCGCCGGCACCCTTGCCGGGGCGCGAAGCCGCCGGCGTGACGAATCCCGGCGAAGTCGCGCCGCCGCTCGCGCAGACGCCGACGCTCGACGACGCTTCCTCCGAAGCGGCCTATCGCGATGCCTTCGCGCTGCTGCGGGCCGGCGAATACGATCGCGCCGTCGCCGCCTTCAACGATTTCCAGGCGAAGTATCCGCAGAGCCAGTACGGCGACAACGCGCAGTACTGGTTGGCCGAGGCGCACTATGCGAAACGCGACTATGCCGCCGCGGTCACCGAGTACGAGAAGATGCTCGCGAATTACCCGCAGAGCCGGAAGCTGTCGCATGCGATGCTGAAGATCGGCTACAGCTACGACTCGCTCGGTCAGGCCCAGGAAGCACGCACGGTGCTCGAGGATCTGCGCAAGCGCTTCCCGGGCTCCGCCGCCGCGCGCCTCGCCGAGGAACGCCTCGGTCAGCTCAAGGCCGCGCGCTGAGCGGCGCGAGCGGGCCGATGGCGGCGACGATCCGCAGCGTCGTCCTGCTCTCCGGCGGCCTCGATTCGGCGACGGTGCTCGCCGCCGCCCGCGCCGCCGGCCACATCTGTTACGCCCTGACCGTCGACTACGGCCAGCGCCACGTCGCCGAGCTCGCGGCTGCCCGCGCCGTCGCCGCCCGTTTCGCCGTCCACGAGCACCGCGTCGCCCGCGTCGATCTCGGCCAGTTCGGCGGCTCGGCGCTGACCGATCCTTCGCTCGCGGTGCCCGCAGCGGCGAGCGCGGGCATTCCCGTCACCTATGTGCCGGCCCGCAACACCGTCATGCTGGCCGTCGCGCTCGCCTGGGCCGAGGTGCTGGACGCGCAGGAGATCCATCTCGGCGTGAACGCGGTCGACTATTCCGGTTACCCGGACTGCCGGCCGCCGTTCATCGCGGCCTTCAACGAACTCGCGCGGGTCGCGACCAAGGCCGGTCTCGAGGGGCGGGCACCGGTGGTCAAGGCGCCGCTGATGCGGCTGGGCAAGGCGGATATCCTGTGTCGGGGGACGGCGCTCGGCGTCGACTACGGGATGACGGTGTCCTGTTACCAGGCCGACGCCGAAGGCCGCGCCTGCGGCCGCTGCGACGCTTGTCGCTTGCGCGCGCAGGGCGTTGCCGACGCCGGTCTGCCCGATCCGACGCGCTACGCGGCCGGATGAGTCGGGCGA
>JBFWSI010000399.1:0-4424 GCA_050248455.1 Gammaproteobacteria bacterium
ATGCCGGTGACGCTCGCAGCGACATCGCGCCCCGCGTAGCGGATCAGGGCCTGGGTCTTGGTCGAGGGCGCGACGGCGCCCGGCACCCAACCTTCGAGCGCCGCCATGATGGCGAGCGGGTTCTTGATGCCCCGCCGCTTCACCTCGGGGGTCAGGCCGTGCAGCTCGGCGACTTCGAAGGCGGTCTCGGCCGGCTGGCGCGGCGCATCGCGGCGCTCGTCCGAGACGGTGATGTGCGGCATCGCGTCGATCAGGGTGCGCGTGAAGTCCTCCTGAGAGCCCTGCATCAGGCTCGCCATCATGATCGAGAAGCCGACGCCGGTCGCCACGCCGGCGACCGCGAATCCGGTCTGGCGCAGCCTGGAGCGCACGTGAGTCAGCGCGATGTCGATGATCAGTTGCATTGGTCTCGCACTCGCCTCCTCGGCTTCGTAGCTTGCCGCCGGCCCGCGCGCCCAGTCGTCAGCCGCCGCGTGCCGGCTTCGGCAGCGGTGTGCTCTCGACGCGAATGCGCGCACCATCCCTGACGCTGTCGACGGCGGGCGCCGCGATCCGGTTCGTTGTCTCGAGGCCGGACACGATCTCGACGGTGCGGGTGCCGCGGATGCCGACCACCACCTTGCGCCGACGTGCGCGGCCATCCTCGATTACCTGGACCTCGTCGCCGATCACGGCGGCGGCAGGCACGATCAGCGCGCCCTCCTTGCGCCGCGTGACGACATTGGCTTCGACGCTCATGCCGGTGAGCAGCGGCGTGTCGTCGGGCAGCGCGATCTTGATGCGATAGGTCTTGGAGACGGGATCGCCCATCGGCGTGATCTCGCTGACCGTGCCGGAGAGCTCGCGGTCGGGGAAAGCGTCGGTGCGGAACAGCACGGGCTGGCCGAGCTTGACGCGCGGGATGTCCTCCTCGTTGACCTCGGCGACCACCTGCTTCTTCGCCGGCACGCCGACGCGGAACAGCACCTGACCGGGATCGACGATCTCGCCGATCTCGCCGTCGCGTCGCAGCACGACGCCGGCGAGCGGGGCCCGCACCTCGTAGTCGCCGAGCTTGGCGTGCTGCACGCAGATCAGAGCCTCGATCTGAGCGAGGTCGGTGGTTGCCTTCTGCAGCGCCTGCGGCGTGGCGACCCCGCGCCCGGCAAGCTGGGTCACACGGTCGAGCTCGGTCACCGCGAATTTGTGGCGCGCCTGCAATTCGGAGAGCACGGCGCGCGCCTCACGATCGTCGAGACGCGCGAGTATCTCCCCCTTGTCGACGGATTTGCTCTCGCAGTGGCAGATCTCGACGACGCGACCGCGTACGATGCTGGCGACCTTCGCCCATGTCACGGGCTCGACATTGCCGGTCGCGTAGACGATCTCGGCAGCCGTCCCGCGCGCCGGGAAGGTGGTGCGCACCGCTGGAGCACGGCCGGCGAATATCCACCACGCGCTTCCGGCGGCGACAACGAGCGCGCCGAGCGCGAGCCAGCGGGTGCGTGTCATGGGAAGCGCTCGTCGGGTCACTCTGGTCGGGGCACGCATCGCCGGGCCGGGGCCGGCGCAGGGCGACGATAGCAGCGCCGCGTGCGCCGGCCAACACGGGTCCTGGCCGGGCGCGCCGGTCAGCGCACGACGAGCACCGGGACGGTCGAGTGCGTCAGCACCTTCTGGGTCTCGCTGCCGAGCAGGAGAGCCGACACGCCGCGCCGGCCGTGCGAGGCCATGACGATCAGGTCGCACCCCTCGCTGCGGGCAGCCTCGATGACGCCCTCGGAGGCTTGCTTGCGGACGAGGTGACGGGTCTCGGCGGTGACACCTGCTGCAGCGGCTGCGCCGCTCGCCTTGTCGAGCGCGATCGTCGCCTGCTGTTTCTGCCAGGCGTCGTAGTCGTCGGCCGGCGGCGAGATCACGACACCCTCGATGGCGGTCATCTCGAGCGGCGCGGTGACGGTGACGGCGGTCAGCTTGGCGCCGAGCATCTTCGCGAGTTAGACAGCGTGCGAAAATGCGCGCTCGGCATACTCCGAGCCGTCGGTGGCGACTAAGATGTGCTTGTACATGGGGCGTGTTCTCCGGTTGTGCGCCCTCGGGGGAGCTGCTTGCGCCAAGCTGCCCGACCTGACCTGGGTCAGCTTTGATGGATGTCAACCGGCATTGCCGGCCCCGGTGAGACGCTTCTCGACGAACATCAACCGGTCCTGGCCCCACATGATTTCGCCGTCCTCGAAGACGTACGCGGGCGCGCCGAACACGCCGCGGCCGATCGCCTCCCCGGTGTTGCGCTCCCATTTGGCATCGAGATCGGCATCCGGGGCTGCTCCGGCCCGCACCGCGGCGAGGTCGATGCCCGCGCGCCCGGCGGCGGCCTCGATGACGGCGGGATCACCGAGGCTCTCTTGGCGCTCCCAGATCGCGCGGCCACATTCGGCCGAGAAGGCGAGCGCATCGAGGCCGGCATCCGCAGTCGCGATCACCAGCCGTGCCGCGGCGCCCTCGTCGGAAGGGAAGCCCTTCGGCTCAAGGTTGATCGGAATGGCGAGATGGTCGCGCCAGCGCTTCAGCTCCATCATGCGATAGGCGCGGCGCTCGGGCGCGCGCTTGGGCAACGGCAGTCCACCGGTCGCGGCGAAGATGTCGCCAAACTTCGCCGGCTTGACGCGAACCGTCGCGCCGGCCTTGCGCGTCATCGCGAGGAACCGTGCCGAACCTAGATAAGCCCATGGGCTGTTGAGCGTCAGGTAGTAGTCGAGGGTGATCGGCATCGAGGCTGCTCCGGACGTGGCGACAAGTCCACAGGTAGCAGCCGGCGCTGGTGCGAGGCAATCGGCGCGTCAGCCAACGCGGTGCGCTACCAGCGCAGCACCCGGCGCCCGACGGCGGCACCGAGCAGCACCACGGCAAGCGTGGCGAGGGAATACCAGGTCGCGACGAAGAGCGGCGAGTCGTCGAAGCAATGCAGGGCGTAGAGTGTCGCGGCGACCGCCGCGGCGAGGCGCCCGACGGCGGCACCGGCGGCAGGCGCGGACGACGGTGCCATCGTCCGCATCGCGATCATGGCGAATACGAGGGTCGGGAGCGACAGCAGCGGGATCACCACCAGACAGACGGCCGCATTCGTGCCAACGAGACGTGCACGCCAACTGTCGACGGGGGCCAAGACCAGTTCCGCAGCTACGGCGGCGCCCAGCAGAATCGGTATGAGCAGATTGGCCCGCATGGCCCATCCGCGCTCGACAGGCGACGCGAGCCTGACGCAATCGATGAAAGCGAGCAGCAGCGCCGAGGCGACGAGCACGAGCTTGACGTCGAACCGCCAGGTTGCAAGCGCCGCCTGGAAATCGGCGCGAAGGCCGAGGGATCCGACGAGTGCGACGAGGGAGACGAGGCCACCGAGCAGCAGGGCAAGCCCCTGCGCCCGCAGCGGGGCCGCGGCGGGAGGATGCCGGTCGGCAGCCAGGGCGGCGATGAGATCGTCGGTCCTCATGGAGCTTCATTCCTGCAGGCGGCTGCCATCAACTTGATGGCGCGGTGCAGGGCGACGCGAACGGCGCCCTCGGACATGCCCAGGCGCTCGCCGACTTCGCGGGCGCTTCGCCCCTCGATCGAAACCGCCTCGACGATCGCGCGGTCGCGGTCCGGCAGTCGTGCGAGCAGGTCGGCACAATCGACGGCATGTTCCGGTGCCGGCTCGACGACCAGCTCTGCGGGATCACCAGCGTCCTCGATCGGGATCTGCATGGCGACGCCGCGACGGCGCAGCGCGTCGACCAGCTTGTGGCGCGCGATCCCTTTCGCCCACGGCCAAAGCGGCTTGCGATCGTCCCAGGTGTGGCGCTTCAGGTGTATGGCGAGCAGCGTTTCCTGCACGATGTCTTCTGCCTCATGTGCGTCGCGACCGATCGGCGTCCAACTCCGACTGAGGAAAGCCCGCAGCATCGGCGCCAGCGCGTCGAGCACCCGCCGATAGGCCGCGGCGTCGCCGCCATTGGCGGCCCGCATCAGTCGCGACAGGTCTTGCGGTCGATGCAACACGCTCGTTCCGAGGCTCTATTCGGCTGCGGGGCGGCAAACGTTACAGGTGCGGCGGGACGGCGCTTCTGATGCGTCGGCCTATCGGGCGCAGCTTACACGATACCGCGCCCGGGCGCCGAGTGACACAAGCGACAGCGTGGTCGGACCACGACGACGGCCGGCGCGTGCGACCAGCGCGGGGGGCGTGGTCAGGACGCGGTCGCCCGCCCGCGGTCATGGGTGCGAGCAAATTGAAACGTTTTTCGACCGAATGGTGCATTGGTCGATTTTAGGCACTTTATCGCAGAATATCGAAATGCAGAGCGATAAAAGGCGCGCGCTTATGGAATCACCCGTTTCATCGAGATTTTTCGACATCATTTAATCTATGAAGGTAGCAGCGCTTTACGGTAACGCAGCGTGAC
>JBFWSI010000400.1:0-4422 GCA_050248455.1 Gammaproteobacteria bacterium
ACCGCGGATGTCGTCCAGCGCCTGGATTTCGGCACGTGCCTCCACGACCGCCGCGCCGAGCGCGATGGCCAGCCCCAATACGATGACCTGCCTGTCGATATGCATGGGCCGAAAAGATGCAAGCGGCGTGCCTCCCGGCGGCGCTGCAGCGATTCAAGCTTTGCGCCCGCCCTGTCGCTAAATCGCTGCAATCAACCCGGGGCGGAGCACACGATGTCGAGCGTAATGGAGAAAGTCGACCGTCTGACGCGGCTGGCGGGTCGGAACCGGCTCGAACTGCTGCTGTTCCGCTTCGACCACCGTCAAATTTTTGGCATCAACGTGTTCAAGGTGCGCGAGGTGTTGAAGTGCCCGCCGCTGCGCCCGATCCCGCATTCTCATCACCACGTGCGCGGCGTGATGCACGCGCGCGGCCAGACCGTGACGATCATCGACCTCGCCGCCGTGCTCGGGCACGGCCGCAGCGAGGGCAATCGCGACGAGTTCGTGATCGTCACCGAGTACAGCGGCCACGTGCAGGGCTATCTCGTCAGGCAGGTCGAGCGCATCGTCAACCTGCGCTGGAACGACGTGAAGCCGCCGCCGGCCGGCATCGGCAATTCGAACTACCTGACGGCGGTGACGACGATCGAGAACCAGCTCGTCGAGATCCTCGACGTCGAGCGCGTGCTCGCGGAAATCGTCGGCGTGCGCACCGAGGTCGATGACGATCTGCTCGGCAACCGCGGCGCCGGCGCCAGCATTCCGCGCCGCGTGTTCATCGCCGACGATTCCGCCGTCGCGCGCAAGCAGATGGTGCGCGTGATGGAGCAGCTCGGCGTCGAGTACGAGGTCGCCGAGAACGGCAAGATTGCGCTCGAGATGCTCAAGGCCTACGCCGAGCAGGGTCCGATCGCGCAGCGTTTCGCGATGCTGCTGTCCGATATCGAGATGCCGGAGATGGACGGCTACACGCTGACCAAGACGATGAAGGCCGATCCGCAGCTGAAGGATCTCTTCGTGTGCCTGCACACCTCGCTGAGCGGCAGCTTCAACCAGTCCATGGCGGACACCGTCGGCGCCAACAAGCTGGTGCCGAAGTTCGATCCGAACGAGCTCGCCGCGCTGGTGCTGTCGATCGTCGACGCGACGCCCGCCGCGGCCTGAGTCGCGGCGCGAGCGCGCTCCGGACATGCACGCGCCGCGCGCCGATCGCGCTGCCGACGCGGCCTTCGAGCGACTGCGCGATCTGCTCGAGCGACGCATCGGCGTCGTGCTCGCCGATCGCGCGTATCTCGTGCGCAATCGCCTCGGCCCGGTGCTCGCGGCCTTCGGCCTGCGCGATCTCGACAGCCTCGTGCTCGCGCTCGAGCGCCAGTCTTCCGCCGCGCTGAGCGACGCCGTCGTCGACGCGATGACGACGCACGAAACCTCGTGGTTCCGCGATCGCTATCCCTTCGACGTGCTGCGCCAGCACGTGCTGCCGGCCTGCTGGCAGGCGGGGGGCAGGCTGCGCGTGTGGTCGGCGGCCTGTTCGACGGGGCAGGAGGCCTACTCGCTCGCGATCACGCTGGCCGAATATCGCCGCGCCGAGCCTGCGCTCGCGGAGACGGACTACGACATCCTCGGCACCGACGTCTCGCCCGGCGCGCTGCGTGTGGCCGAGCGCGGCTGCTACGACGCGCGGACCGGCGTCAGAGGATTGTCACCGGGCCAGCTCGAGCGCCATTTCCTGCGCCAGCGCGAGGGCTGGACGCTGCGGCCCGAGCGCCGCCGTGCGGTTCGCTTCCGGCGCTTCAACCTGCTCGACGATCCTGCGGCGCTGGGCGTCTTCGATCTCGTGTTCCTGCGCAACCTGCTCATCTATTTCGGCCCGGACACCCAGCGCGCGCTGCTCGACCGCCTCGTCCATTGCCTCGCGCCGGGCGCGTGGCTGGTGCTCGGTACCGCGGAGACGGCGGCGAGCTCGCCCCTGCTGCTGCCGCGCCGGCTCGGCGGCGGCGTCGTCTACCAGCGCGGCGACTGAAGGGCGCGTCCGCGCGCCTTGCCGCCCGCTCGGCAGCCGCTTGCCGGTTGCCGCCCGCCGCCGCCGCGGGCTTCGGCAAAACTGCCATCGAAACATCGACTTGCCAGCGTCTCCGTGATTGGCACGGGATTCGCTTCGTTCCGGGCACACGGCAATACGGCAAGACTCCGATGCTCGACCTGGACAAAGCCCTCGGCACCCTTCCGCACAGCGCGATGCTCCGCTCGCGCCGCGCGGAGCTGCTCGCGGCAAACCTCGCGAACGCGGACACGCCGCGCTACCAGGCTCGCGACCTCGATTTCCGGGCCGCGCTCGCGCAGGCGCTGGACGGCGGGCAGTTCGACGCCGACGCGGGCCTCCTGCGCACCGATGCGCATCATCTCGCGCTCGGCGATGCGGATCTCGGCGGCGTCGAAATCCTCTACCGCACGCCGTCGCAGGCTTCGCTCGATCAGAACTCGGTCGACGTGCAGGCCGAACGCGCGCGCTTCGCGGACAACGCGATGCGCTACCAGGCCACGATGCGCTTCCTGGACAGCCGCTTCAGCGGCCTGATCCGGGCCTTCCGCGGAGATTGAGCATGTCGCTCTTCCACGTGATGAACGTCGCCGGCACCGCACTTGCCGCGCAGAGCGTCCGGCTCAATACCGTCGCGAGCAACATGGCGAACGCCAACAGCGCCGCGAGCAGCCTCGAGTCGACCTATCGCGCCCGTCATCCGGTGTTCATGCCGGCCTTCGACGCGGCGATGGAAGACGACTTCGACGCGGATTTCTCGCTCGACGGCGCGCCCGGCGTCGGCGTCGAGATCGCCGGTATCGTCGAGAGCCAGGCGCCGCTGCGCCGCGAATACCAGCCCGGTCATCCGCTCGCGGATGCCGACGGCTATGTGTTCATGCCCAACGTCAACGTCGTCGAGGAGATGGCGGACATGATTTCGGCCTCGCGCAGCTACCAGACCAACATCGAAATCATGGAAGCCTCGAAGCAGATGCTCACGCGCACGCTCGCGCTGGGCCAGCAGTAAGGAGCCGGACAGATGGCGACCACCCCAATCAACGGTATCGACGCCCTCAGCGCGGCGCGCCTCGAGAAGGACAAGAAGGCCGACAAGTCGCTCGGCCAGGATGCCTTCCTCGAGCTGATGATCACGCAGCTGAAGAACCAGGATCCGACCAACCCGATGCAGAACGGCGAGTTCCTGAGCCAGATGGCCCAGTTCGGCACGGTCAGCGGCATCAACGATCTGCAGAAGTCCTTCACTTCGCTGGCGAGCGCGCTGCAGTCGAGCCAGGCGCTGCAGGCCTCGACGATGGTCGGCCGCGAAGTCGAGGTGGAGAGCTCGAAACTGAAGCTCGTCGACGAGCAGAACGCGCCCTTCGCCTTCGAGATCGAGGCTCCGGCGACGGCCGTGCGCGTGACGATCCAGGACGAAGCGGGCGCCACCGTGCGCACGCTCGGGCTCGGCCGGATGGCTGCCGGCACGCACGATGTGAGCTGGGATGGCCGCGACGCCGCGGGCAACCGCCTGAAGGCCGGCAAGTACACCGTCAAGGTCGATGCGACGATCGACAACGCGCAGCAGGCGGCGACGACGCTGGTGCGCGCCACCGTCGAGAGCGTCTCGCTGCCGCGCAACGGCCAGCAACCGTCCCTGAACCTTGCGGACTACGGCTCCCTCAGCATGGAAGCCGTCCGCCGCGTGATGTAACGCGATCCCACTGAACCAGGAGTAACCGAACCATGCCTTTCCGTATTGCGATCAGCGGCATCCGCGCCGCCACCGGCGACCTCAACGTCATCGGCAACAACATCGCGAACGTCAACACCGCCGGCTTCAAGGGATCGCGCGCCGAATTCGCCGACGTCTTCGCCGTGTCGAACACCGGCGTCGCGAGCCAGGCTTCGGGACAGGGCGTGAACACCGCGCGCGTGTCGCAGCAGTTCACGCAGGGCAACATCACCTTCACCGACAACAGCATGGATCTCGCGGTCAGCGGCCAGGGCTTCTTCATCGTCGACGACGACGGCTCGCAGCTCTACACGCGCGACGGCGCCTTCGGCCTCGATCGCGAAGGCTACATCGTCAATGCGCAGAACCAGCGCCTGAAGGGCTTCACCGCCGACGCCAGCGGCACCATCAGCGGCCAGCTCGGCGCGATGCGCATCTCGACCGCGAACACCTCGCCGCGGGCGACCTCGACCGTCCAGCTCGGCGCGAACCTCGATTCGCAGGAATCCGCGCCGCTGGTGACGACCTTCGATCCGAACGACAACGCGAGCTTCAACTTCACGACCGCGACGACGGTGTTCGACTCGCTCGGCGGCGGCCACCTCGCGCAGTTCTATTTCGTGAAGACCGGCGCCGGCAGCTGGGACATGCACACGGCGATCGACGGCACCCTGAGCGGCGGCGC
>JBFWSI010000401.1:0-4376 GCA_050248455.1 Gammaproteobacteria bacterium
GGTCGCGCAATATTACGGCATTGCACCAATGCAGGACGCCAGGATTTCGGGATCCACGCCTCGGGTTCGATGCGGGGGATCATGGCCGCCGCCTGCGCGGCATCCCGTGACGGGCAGTGCGCAAGGAGCAGTTCCTACATAATTTGACGGTTGATGCGAAACACGGAACGGCTGTGCGACTAGGATTGCGCGCTCAACGAAACACGGGCGAGCCCCGGGCAGCAGTCCTTCCAGCATGGTTTCGGCGTCCTACCAGATCGGTGCCATCAACAATCTCGTGCACGTCGCCTTGGCGTCGGGCCTGCGCATGAGCCTCGACGAAGTGCGGGCGATGTGGCGCGACATCCGCGCGGCCTGCGCGGCGCGCGGCATGCGCCACGTGCTGATCGAGGGCGAACAACCGCAGGAGCGGACGCCGAGCGCCGACGAAGTCCTGCTTCACGCCGCCCATGTCGCGGACGGCCCCGATCCGCTCCGCATCGCCCTCTGCCTCCATGACTACCGCGCGGACGAGCTCACGCAGCAGTTCGTCACCGGCGCGAACCGCGGCCGCTGCAGCGTACAGGTGTTCGACGAGCTGGGCCCGGCGCTGCGCTGGCTCAGCGCCTGAGCAGGGTTACGGGATCCGACTCATCCGGGCCGCGAAGAGCGCCTGTGCCTCTCGTCGCCCGGGTGCAGCGTAGCGAAACCCGGGATCTTCATCGCATCGACGCGCAAGCGTCGCGCCTCTCGTAATCCCGTCTCCCGGCTCGGCGCCGGCGACGCAGGCCCGTCAGGACCATGAGGCCGGTGCCGAGCAGCCAGCCTGCGGCCGGCAGCGGCACCGGCGCCGCGGTCACGCTGAAGCTCAGGATGTCGTGATTGTCGTCGAGCGAGCCGGTGGCGGAGGTGAACCCGACGAACACGCTGTCGCCGAGCCGCGGCGGCCAGTCCGAGCCGATGCTGGCGACCGAGGTGCCCGGTTTGACGTCGACGTCATTGAGATACATGAGGAAGTGACCGAGCGAGACGTCGTAGTCGATCCAGCTGTAGAGCACCGCATCGCGCAGGCTGCCGCCGTTGACGGCGATGGGGCTGCCGACCGCCTGCCCGCCCCAGCCGCCGGCCAGATCGCCGTCCGCGACCACCGAGGTGTTGTGCCCCGGTTCGCTGTCGGTGTCGAAGCCGTTGTCGAAGGTGTCGTAGATGAAGGCGACGCTCGGGCCCATGCCCTGGTAGCCGAGAAAGCCGCCGTCCTGGCCCAGCGCGTTCGCGCCGCCGGGGCTGCTCTGGAAGGTGATCGTGAATCCGTCGGCGCCGCTGCCGCCGTGGATGCGGAACGAGAACGCGACCGAGAAGTCGGTGAGCAGGGACAGCTGCGTCGGCGCCCATGCGGAACCACTCATGAAGCTACCGAGCGGCGCGACCCGCAGCGTGTCGCCGTCGTCGAGCAGCGCCGCGTCGCCGTTCAGGGTCCAGTCGCTGAAGGTGCCGGCCTGGGCTAGCAGCGGAGCGGCGCACAGCGCCAGCGTCGCGAGCAGGGCGGGAACGGGGCGGAAGCGCTTGCCTGTCATCGAAAAATTCCTCTGGAGCGTCGAAGCCGGAAGAGCCGCCACGCGGGGCGGAGCCGCGCTCACTGTAGGGAGCCGGTCGCGCGGCAACGCGGTACTGCGCCCTATTCTCAACTAATCGGGAATTATTCCCGAACAAACGATGCAATCGATTCGACGTGCGTCGTGTGCGGGAACATGTCGAGCACCCCGGCGGCCTCGAGGCGATAGCCATGACGGCGCACGAGAACGGCCGCGTCGCGCGCGAGCGTGACGGGGTTGCAGGACACGTAGCAGACGCGCGCGACGCCGCGGAAATCGAACGCCTCCAGCAGCTCGGCCGCGCCGCTGCGCGGCGGATCGAGCAGTACGCGCGTATAGGCCTCGCGTGGGATCGCCGCGATCCCAGCCGCCTCGAACAGGTTGGCGACGAGGAAGCGCGCGTGCTCGAGGTCCAGCCGCGCCGCGTTCGCGGCGGCGCGCGCGACCAGGCCGGCGTCGCCTTCGATGCCGACGACCGCGGCAGCGCGCCGCGCGAGCGGCAGCGTGAAGTTGCCGAGCCCGCAGAACAGGTCGAGCACGCGATCCGCGGATCCGAGGTCCAGCAATTCCAGCGCCAGCGGCACGACGACGCGGTTCATCGCCGCGTTGACCTGCACGAAATCGCCGGGCAGGAACTCCAGGCGCAGGCCGTCGACCTCGTAGGCCAGCGGTGCCGGCGGTCCGTCCAGACGCTCGAGGCTGTCGATCGCGCCCGCCTGCGCATAGATGCGCAGGCCGCTCGCCGCGGCGTAGCTGCGCAGGCGTTCGCGATCGGCCTCGCTCAGCGGGCGCAGATGACGCACCAGCAGCGCGACCTCGTCGTCACCGGCCGCGATTTCGATCTGCGGGATGTCGGCGGCGCAGGACAATTGGCCGAGCAGCGCGCGCAGCTCGACGAGGCGCGTGCCGACGGCGGGCACCAGCGTCTCGCAGCGACGGAGATCGGTGACGTAGTGCGAGTGCTTCTCGCGAAAACCGATCAGCAGCTCCTCGCGCTTGAACACGTAGCGCACGCTCAGGCGCGCGCGGCGGCGGTAAGCCCAGGGCTCGGCCGTCAGCGGCGGCAGCACGCGCATCGGCACCACGTCCGCCTGATGCTCGAGCAATTCGAGCAGCACCGCCTGCTTGTGCGCGATCTGCGCGGCGCTCGACAGATGCTGGAGGCTGCAGCCGCCGCAGCGCTCGAAGTGCGCGCAGCGCGGCGCGATGCGCTCGGGACTCGCGCGCAGCACCTCGAGCAGCACGCCTTCGTCGTACTGGCCGTGACGCCGCGTGTAGCGCATGCGCACCCGCTCGTCGGGCAGCGCGCCTTCGATGAACACGGTCTTGCCGGCGACGCGCGCGACGCCGCGTCCCTCGTGCGAGAGTCGCTCGACCTCGGTCTCGATCGGCGTCGCGTCGACGGATCTGCGCGGTGCGTGGCGACGCCCGCTCATCGACTCCCGCCCCGCCGGCGTCTCACGCGCGCCGCACCTCGACCACGGTCGAATGCACGCTGGTGCTCTCGCCCATGTCCGCCGGCTGCGCGGGATGCAGGAAGTTGACGTTCATGTGGCTGCTTTCGAGCGCGGGCCAGCGCCCCTTGTATGCGAGCACCGTGCCCGGCAGCACCGCGTCGTCGACGCGCGCCGCGAGCCGCAGCCTGCCGAGCGCGTTGACGAGCTCGACCGCGTCGCCATCGACGACGCCGAGGCTCACGGCGTCCTCGGGATGGAGGCGCAGCGCGGCGTCGCCGCTGCGCTCGGCGATGTGGGGATCGTTGGCATAGGAATCGTTGAGGCGCCATTTCGACGCGGGCGTCAGCAGGCGGAAGCGCCCGGCCGGCGGCGGGGCATCGGCCCAGGGCTGCGGCGTGCGCGGCAAGCCCATCTCAGCCGCCTGCGCCGAGGCGATCTCGATGCGCCCGCTGGGCGTGTCGAACCTGCGCTCCGCGTACCAGGGTTGCGGCGTCTCGCCGAGGTGGAAGTGACCGCGCCGCTTCAGTTCGGCGAAATCGAAACCGACGTCCATCTGCGCCATCATCGTCGCGATCAGCGTCTCGTCCGTCTCGAACAGCGCCGGTTCGTCGAGGCCTAGCGCACGTGCGAGGCGGCGGAAGATCTCGGCGTTCGGCAGCGCCTCGCCCGGCGGCTCCATGGCTTTCGCCTGCGCGCCCATCAGCAGGTGGAAGTAGCCGAAAGTGAGATCGTCGTATTCGAGAAAGCTCGCGGCCGGCAGCACGATGTCGGCGTGCCGCGCCGTATCGGTCATGAACAGATCGCTGACCACCGTGTAGAGGCCGTCGCGCTCGAAGGCGCGGCGCAGCCGCGCCTGCTCGGGCGCCGACGCCAGCGGATTGGTGTTCCACGAGAAGAAGACCTCGACACCGTCCGACTGCTCGAGCGCGGCGGCGAGGTTCATGTGGCTCACCTTGCGTATCGGCTCACGGGCGAGCGCCGCGCCGCCGAGCCAGCCGAGATCGATGCCGGCGAACACGGGCGTGATGTTCAGATAGCAGAAGCCCGCGCCCGGCTTGCCGACGTTGCCCGTCAGCGCCGGCAGCAGGCCCACCGCGCGCATGATGTTGCCGCCCGTCGCCTGCCGCTGCAGCGCCTGTCCGCACCACAGCAGCGAGGGACCCGCGCCGTAGATTTCCGCCGCGGCCACGATCTGCGCCGCCGGCACGCCCGTCTGCGCCTCGCCCCAGGCCGGCGTCGCGCGCGCGATGTCGGCCTCGATCTCTTCGATGCCGAGTGTATGCGCGGCGATGAAGTCGCGATCGAAGCGCCCCGCCGCGCGCAGGCAGTGGAGCAGGCTGAAGGCGAG
>JBFWSI010000402.1:0-4362 GCA_050248455.1 Gammaproteobacteria bacterium
CAGCGCTACTGCCCGGCGGGCGTCTACTACTTCGTCGAAGAGAGCGGGGAGCAGCGGCTGCGCATCTACGCGCAGAACTGCGTGCACTGCAAGACCAGCGACATCAAGGATCCGGCGCAGACCATCAATTGGGTGACGCCCGAAGGCGGCGGTGGCCCGAACTATCCGAACATGTGAGGCGGGAGCCGCGATGCCCAAGGTGACCTTCGTCGACGCTGCCGGTGCGTCGCGCACGATCAACATTCCCGTCGGCTGGTCGCTGATGGAAGGCGCCGTGCAGAACGACGTCGCCGGCATCCTCGCCGAGTGCGGCGGCGGCTGCGCGTGCGCGACCTGTCACGTGATCGTCGCACCGGAATGGGCGGAGCGGCTGCCGGCGCGGAGTCCCGCGGAGAACGATCTGCTCGAATGCACGGCCGTCGCGCGCAGCGCGACTTCGCGTCTGAGCTGCCAGATCCCGATCAGCGACGCGCTGGACGGGCTGGTGGTGAAGCTGCCCGAACGCCAGACCTGAGCCCGCGGGAGCGCTGCGCGCGATGGGCGCAATCGTCGTCGTCGGCGCCGGCCAGGCCGGGCTGCAGCTCGTCGAGTCGCTGCGCAAGGGCGGCTACGACGGCGCGCTGACGCTCGTCGGCGACGAGCGCCATCCGCCGTACCAGCGGCCCCCGCTGTCGAAGAAATACCTCACCGGCGACTTCGCCGACGAGCGTCTGTACTTCAGGCCGCGCGAGCACTACGCGAAGCTCGACGTCGCGCTCAGGCTCGCGACGCGCGTCGAGGCGCTCGATCGCGCGCAGTCGCGCGTGCTGCTCGCCGACCGCACGGCCTTGGCGTACGACGGGCTCGCGCTGACGACGGGCGCCCGCGTGCGGCCGCTGCCCGTGCCGGGCGGCGACCTGCCCGGCGTCTGCTATCTGCGCGGCCTCGACGACGCGCAGCGGCTGCAGGCGCGCCTCGCGACGGCGCGGCGCGTCGTCGTCATCGGCGGCGGCTTCATCGGCCTCGAAGTCGCGGCGACCGCGCGCGCTCACGACTGCGAGGTGCACGTCGTCGAGGCGATGGAGCGGCTGATGGCGCGCGTGATGCCGCCGCTGGTGTCCGACTTCTTTGCCGAGCTGCATCGTGCGCGCGGCGTGCAGCTGCACCTCGCGACCGGCGTCGAGTCCATCGTCGATACTTCGCAAGGCCTCACGGTGCATCTCGCCGGCGGGACGGTGCTCGCCGCCGATCTCGTCGTCGCCGGCATCGGCGTCGTGCCGAACCAGGAGCTCGCGCAGGCGGCGGGCCTCGCCTGCGCCCGCGGCATCGTCGTCGACGAGTTCGCGCGCAGCTCGGATCCGCGCATCGTCGCCGCCGGCGACTGCACCCTGCATCGCAATCTGCGCTATGCGGAGCTGCACTGCCTGGAGTCGGTGCAGAACGCCGTCGATCAGGCGAAGGTCGCGGCCGCGACCTTGCTCGGCAAGCCGCAGGCCTATGCCGATGTGCCGTGGTTCTGGTCGGATCAGTACGAGGTGAAGCTGCAGATGGCGGGGCTGTCCGCCGGTCACGACGGCTGCGTGCTGCGCGGCGCGCCTAGCCCGGCCGGCTTCTCGGTGTTTTATTTCACGGCCGGGCGCCTCGTCGCGGTCCATTCGCTGAACAAGCCCGCCGATCACATGCTCGCGCGGCGCCTGCTCGCGAGCGAAGCATCGGTGACGCCGGCACAGGCCGCGGATGTGTCGTTCGATTTGAAAACCCTGCTCGCCACCTGAGCGAGCAGGTCGTCCGAAGAACTTCAGAGGGGAAAGGTTCATGCCGAAGGTGACGTATATCGATGTCGATGGCACGCGCTACGACTGCGAGGTCGCGAGCGGACTATCGGTGATGGAAGGCGCGGTCAACAACGGCGTGCCGGGCATACTCGCGATCTGCGGCGGCAGCTGCGCCTGCAGCACCTGCCATGCCTACATCGACGACGACTGGACCGCCCGCGTCGGGCCGCCGAGCGACATCGAGGATGCGACACTCGATCTCGCCAACGACCGCAAACCCACCAGCCGCCTGACCTGCCAGGTTCAGGTCACCGACGCCCTCGACGGCCTCGTCGTGCACGTCGCGAAGAATGACTGAGCTTCCGTGCTTGCCGCTGGAAAATCTGGCCACGGAGGACACGGAGAAGAAGTAAGGAATAGCAGTCGCAGGTTGCCGTGAAAGAGAGCATCCCGTTTTCGTAGCCCGGGTGCAGCGTAGCGGAACCCGGGATCCGGCATGCCCGATACACAAGGACTTTCGGCGATGCTCGGCGCGCCGCGCCGGGTCTCCTCGAACACATGAGAGGATGGCGGGCGCCGATCCCGGGTTACGCGCTGCGCGCTCCACCCGGGCTACGAAAGCGTCGTTCGCGTTGGAGGGCCATGCCGCTTTCATGATTGGGGGTGATGCGCGCACCTCATCACCATTGGGCCCCTTCGTCAGCCCAAGCTGCAGGTTGATGAAATCGCTCGCAGGACCGATCCGTCCATCCGTTTTTCTTCTCCGTGTCCTCCGTGGCGATATAGCTGAGCGCAAATGCGCTCCCCTGCGTGTCGTTTGCCGTCATTCCCGCGCCAGCGGGAATCCACGCCTGACGAGGAGGTCTCCGTCGGGCGATTCTTTTTCTGCGCAGGACGCCGGGGTAATGCGTGGATGCCCGCTTGCGCGGGCATGACGCAGGAGGCTTCTACGTGCGCGTGCGCCATCGCGCAGCCAATGGAGTGTATTTGCGCTCGGCTATATGGTTTCCTGCTTCGAGCCGGCCCCCACGACCGGCGTCGAAGCGGTTCACTTCCCGCTGAAGCGCGCCGGCCTCTTTTCGCGGAAGGCGGCGACGCCTTCGCGGGCATCGGCGGTGGTGCCGGCTTCGCGCTGGAATTCGCGTTCGAGCTGCAGCTGCGCGGCGAGATCGTTCGTCGCGGCGCTGTGCAGGGCCTGTTTGATCAGCGCGATCGCGCGCGTCGGCATCGCCGCGAGGCGGGCGGCGAGCGCACTGGCTTCGACGGCGAGCGCGGCGTCGTCGACGCAGCGCCAGACGAGACCCCAGGCCGCTGCCTGTTCGGCGTCGATCGCCTCGCCGGTGATCGCCAGCGCGCGGGCCCGGGCCTCGCCGATGAGCCGCGGCAGGAACCAGGTGCCGCCACAGTCGGGTACGAGGCCGATGCGCACGAAGGCCTGGATGAACTTCACCGAGCGCGCCGCGAGCACGATGTCGCAGGCGAGCGCGAGGCTCGCGCCGGCGCCGGCGGCGACACCGTTGATCGCGCCGACGATCGGCAGCGGAAAGCCGCGCATGCGCAGGATCATGCCGTTGTAGTGCGTCTCGAGCACCTTGCCCGCATCGGCGGCGCCGACGACGCCGGGCTCGGCGAGATCCTGTCCCGCGCAGAAACCGCGGCCGGCGCCGGTCAGCACCACGCAGCGCACGCTGGCATCGCGTTCGACGGCGTCCAGCGCGCGCATCAAATCGTCGTGCAGCGCGAGACAGAGACTGTTGAGAACGGCGGGGCGGTTGAGGGTCAGGGTGACGACGTCGCCGTCACGCGCGGCGAGCACGGTCGAATCGGACATGGCGGACCTCGGGCGTTGCAGATCGGTTGAGGAAACTCTGCAAAAGCGGAGTTTCCGCGGGCCATGGACGGCCCGCTTCGTTAAGGAGAAGCCAGCGACTCGATGTAGCTGCGCCAGCGTTCTTCACCATATGCATGCCAGTGCCGGAACGCGACGCCGGCGAGATACGCATCGTCGACGGGATCGGCATAGCGGATCTCGCCCGTCACGATCAACGGCAGCACTTGCCCGGGCAGCACGATGCGCCATTCGGGCGCCTGCCCGCCGATCACGGCGCGCAGGCCGGCATGGCGCAGGGCCGGGATCTCGACCTGCATGCCGCCCAGCGCCACGTTGGTCGTGAACAGCCTGGCGCCGGCGAGGTCGACCTCCAGCCGGCGCGCATGCCGCGGATGGCGGCGCTGTTCGGCAGCGGCCGGCCGACTCACGCGCTCGACGTCCGGCGGCAGGCGGGGATCTGCGTGGCGATGCGCAGCATAGCCGAAAGCGCGAAGGGTCCGCTAAAGCGCGATCTTCATCACCGGTACCTGCAGGGCCATGCGGTAAGCGGCCCAGGCCGGGGATTCGACTTCACGCGGATCGATTTCGACGCCGAGCGTGACCTCCTCGGCCGTCGTGTTCGAATGCCGCACCTGGGCGCGCACGGCGACGACGGGCTGGTTCGGCAGCCGCAGGCAGAGCTGGCAGCTGCCGTCGGCGAGCGCGGACTGCAGCGCCGGGAACTGCTTCGGCGGGCAGCTGAGGCGCAGGCCCTCGGCCGAGAGATCCAGCACCTGC
>JBFWSI010000403.1:0-4349 GCA_050248455.1 Gammaproteobacteria bacterium
CCTGATCATGATCGGCGCGAGCCCGAAGGCCTGGCCCTGCGTGTTCGCGCTGGGCCTGCTCGGCTTCGGCTTCTACCTGATGCACAACACGCTGCAGACGCTGGCGACCGAAATGGTGCCCAGTGCTCGCGGCACATCCTTCGGCCTCTTTGCCTTTGCGCTGTTCGCCGGGCAGGCGCTGGGCGTCGCCGCCATCGGCTGGCTGATCGACGCTCAGGGCTACACGATCGGCCTGGGCCTCGCCGGTGCCGGCGTCGGGCTGCTCGGACTGTGGATGCAGGGGAGTCCGATCGTCGCGCGGCAGCGTTGAGCGTTGCGCCGTTTTCCTGTAGCCCGGAACGAACGCAGCGGAATCCGGGCGCGGCACATCCGTTATCGCCGACGCTCGAAATCCATCGCCCCCGTTTCCCGGATTCCGCGCCGCTGCGCGGCGCTCCTTCCGGGCTACGATTCGATGCGCGCGCCGACGGGCGGCTCACATCTCCGTCATCCGCGCTTGCAGATGAGGCCAGGGTTCGGCCGAAGCCGTCTCGGTGAGATGCGCGTCGGCCTTGCGGTAGTAGTCGGCCTTGGCGCGATGCGCGGGATCCTCGCGCGGCGCTTCGATGTAGCTGCCGAGATCCGCGCCCCATCGCATTGCGGCGCGTCCGAAGCGCAGGCGCTCCTGTTCCCAGTGCGCGAGCGCCGCGCCGCCGTCCGCGGCGGACAGTGCCGTCACCAGGGTGCGCGCATCGTCGGCGGCCTTCGAGACGCCGAGGCCGACGTGCGGACGCGCCGTGAAGGCGGCGTCGCCGATCAGCACGCTGCGCCCGTACACGAGGCGCGGGCTCGCGACTTCGTAGATCGCCTGGATGTAAGGCTGCGGCGTCGCCTCGACGACCCGCTGCAGCAGCGGCGCGAGCTCCTCGTGCGCCTGCAGGCGCATCGCGGCGACCAGCGCGGGATGCATGCGATCGTGCGGGATGCCGAGCGGATAGTGCCGGCCCTGCGCGTCGCTCAGATGCGCGCGCAGCCGCTCTTCGTCGGCGCGGCGATACCAGCCCCAGTTGTACCAGCGGCGACCGGAACGCAAATCATCGCCGGGACCCGCGACGAGGTAGCCGAGCCAGTGGCCGAGCGGCGACAAGCCGAAGCTCATGCGATAGGCGAGGCGGGCGAGCGCGGCGGGCGGGACGCGCGCTTCGTCGATGAGCCCGCGCCACGCGAAGTAGCCGCAATAGTCCAGCGTCGTCGCCGGCGCGACGCGGCTGCGCACCGTGGAGCGCGTGCCGTCGGCGCCGATCAGCCAGTCCGCATGCGCGACGTGCCCGTTGCTGAAACGGACCTCGACCTCCTCCGCGGTCTCGCGCAGATCCTCGAAGTTGTAGCCGCTGTGATAGTGCGCATCGGGAAAGCGCGCCCGCAGGAAGCGGAACACGAAGCCCCAGGAGGTCATGATCTGCGGCATCGCGCTCTCGCCGAGCACCCGGCCGCTGCGATCGAGAACGACCCGGCCTTCGGAGCGCACGCCCATCTCGGCGCGCAGGTCGATGCCGGCGGCGACGAAGGCGGCGTAGAGCTCGTCGTGCGTCGCGATGCCCGCGCCGCGGCTCGCGAGCTCCTCGCCGGCGCGTTCATAGATGTCCACGTCCCAACCCGCCGCGCGCAGCGACACGCCGCAGAAGAGGCCCGCCATCGAGCCGCCGACGATCAGGGCGCGCGGTCGCTCGCGCGCGGTGAGCACATCAGACATCGAGCAACTCCAGATACTGGCGAGGATGGGCGGCGGCGACCTGCGCCATCACCTGTGCCGGCTGTCCATAGTAGGCGGCGAGGGCGGGATTGCGCAGCGGGCCGATGTAACTGCCGAGGCGACGGCTCTGCTCGCGCGCAGCGCGCGCGAAGCCGAGCCGGTCGCGCTCCCAGGCGGCGAGCGCGGCCGCGCGATCGGGTGCCGTGAAGGCTTCCGCGAGCCGTGCCGCGTCGTCGGCCGCCTTCGACACGCCGAGGCCGATGTGCGGGCGCGCGGTGCAGGCGGCGTCGCCGATCAGGATCACGCGGCCGAGCACGAAGCGCGGCGCGCACAGATCCCAGATCGGCTGGATGAACGGACGCGGCGTCGCGTCGATCACGCGACGGAACTGCGGGCACAGGAGGCGCGCCGCCGCGTCACGCATCGCCTCGACGTGGGACTCGCGCAGCAGCGGCGGTGGGATGCCCTGCGCGTGCAAGGTGCCGTGAGTATCGGTGAGCAGATCGGGCAGCGCGTCCTGCGCGGGCGCCGGCCGATACCAGACCCAGTTGTACCAGCGC
This sequence comes from Gammaproteobacteria bacterium, assembly GCA_050248455.1. Classification (GTDB taxonomy): domain Bacteria; phylum Pseudomonadota; class Gammaproteobacteria. The sequence continues at coordinate 2,293 of JBFWSI010000403.1, forward strand.
TCGCCGCGCACGAGGCTGTCCTCCGGACCGGCGACGAAGTAGCCGAGCATCTGCTCGCCGGGCGGGAGGCAGAAGGCCATGCGGGCATCGAGCTCGTCACGCAGGCCGCGCGGCAGCTCGCCTTCGGCGGCGAGCCCGCGCCATGCGACATAGCCGCCGTAGTCGAGGCCGACCCCCGGCAGCAGGCAGTTGCGCAAGGTCGAGCGCAGGCCGTCGGCCGCGATCGCCCAGTCCGCCTCGTGCGTGCGGCCGTCGGCGAAGTGCAGCGTCACGCCCCGCGCCGACTGCGTCAGATCGACGACGCTCGCGCCGCCGACGTAGCGCGTGTCCGCGCACTGCGCGCGCAGGAAGCGGTACATCAAGCCCCATGAGGTCATGATCTGGCGCATCGGCAGGCTGCCGATCGCGCTGCCCTCGCGATCGAAGGTGACGCGTCCCAGCGAGACCACGCCCATCGCGGCGTTCAGCGCGATGCCGGCCTGGGCGAAGGCGGCATAGAGCTCGTCGTGCGTCGCGATGCCGGCGCCACGGCTTGCGAGCTCGCCTTCGCTGCGCTCGAACAGCATGACGTCGAAGCCGGCGCGCTGCAGGAGCACGGCGGCGAAGAGCCCGGCCATCGAGCCGCCGACGATGGCGACGCGGGGCGGGCGAGGGCGATCGTCGACGACAGGCGCGGAGGGCACTGAGCGGCGGCCTCGAAACAACTGGGTGCTCGCATCCTAACGCAGTCGGACGCAGACTGAAGCTCGAGGCCGGAAGAACGGGGCAGCGGCATGCGCACGCAGCGGCGGACGATACTTGCAGCGGCGATCGTCGCGGTCTTCGCCGCCGCGCTGTGGGGGATCTCGCGGCCGCCGGGCCGGCTCGTCGCCGACGACACCGTGAACGCCACCGTCGTCGCCGTCGGTCTGCGCCAGCGCGGCCCGGACAAGCAGACGGGCGCGCCGGTGCTCGTCACTGTGCAGCTCGCCGACGGCGGTCGGGCCACGCTGTGGATGCCGCCGCCGGGGCCGGCAAAAGGTCGCAGCATCGAAGTGCGCATCCGCCGTTACGACGACGGCTCGCGACGCATCGGCGTCGCGCGATGAAGCGTCGCGGCGCGTGATCCGCGTCGCATTTCATCTCGAAGTATCGATCAGGGAAGGCCGAATTGCCGCTGCGCGCCGGCGCGGGCATGTTCTCCACCCAGGCAGGAAATCGAGTGGAGACAGCAGATGCCCGGAGGACATCGGATCCGCGCAGGACGGCGCGCTTGCACGCTGGCCGTCGCCACCTTCGCCGCCGCGCTCGCTCTACCGGCCGGCGCGCTCGAAGCGACGCCGGCGAAAGTCATCGACGCCGAAGTGGTGTCGGTGGTGCCGATCCGCACGCCGGGTCGCGGCCTGCCGTGGCGCGCGCGCGTGACCGTGCAGCTCGACGCCGGGACGCAGCATCGACTCACCTACAATCGCCCGCATCCGCGCGTCGGCGAACGCGTGCAGCTGCAGCTCGCGAACGGCGAGCTGCGACCGATCAGGCCTTTGCGTTAGCGCTGAATGAATCTAGCCGCGGAGGGCACGGAGGAAGAGATTGACTGGGTCTGCGGCTCCGTAACGCGGTTACGACGATAGGCGCAGACGTGACGGAAGCTTCGATCAATCCCGTTCTTCTTCCGTGTCCTCCGCGGCCGAATAGCTGAGCGCAAACGCGCTCCACTGCGTGTTCGTTCACCGTCATTCCCGCGCCAGCGGGAATCCGCGCCTGACAACGAGGTCTCCGTCGGAGATTCTTATTCTGCGCTGGACGCCGGGGGAGTGCGTGGATGCCCGCTGGCGCGGGCATGACGGAGGAGATCCCTACGCGGGCATATGCCATCGGATAGCCAGTGGCGCGTATTTGCGCTCAGCCATTTGGATTCAGAGCGTCTCAGAGCCGCCCGACGCCGACGACCCGGGCTTCAATCCTTCGGCGGCACGCCCAGGGCGCCGAAGGCGCCGTCTGCCGTGCAGCGGGCGATCGCGGCTTCGTCGTAGGCGAGGAAGTCGCGCAACAGGACGCCGGCGTGCTCGTGCAGTGAC
>JBFWSI010000404.1:0-4341 GCA_050248455.1 Gammaproteobacteria bacterium
CGGTGCTCGACCTGCACTATCCTATCTCCGAGTCGCTGTTCTCGACCTACAACCTGGTGTACTGCGCCGTGATCTTCGTCATCGCGCTCGTCACCGTCGCGCTGCTGCATCCACGGCGCGACGCGCGACTGCTGACGCCGGCGCAGGCGCTCGCCCTCCTGCCCGCGCCGCCGGAAGAAGACCCGCCTGGCGCGCGACCCGCCGATCGCATCGATCGCTTCCGCGGCTGGACCTGGCTCGCGGTGCTGCTGATCCTCTACCCGCTGGGACACGCGTTCGCGACGAAGGGCATCGCGAACAGCTGGACCATCGACGCCTACAACGCGACCTTCCTCGCGCTCGCGCTGGTCCTCCACGGCAACCCGGTGTCCTTCCTGCGCGCATGTCGCCGCGCGATGGATTCGGCCTGGGGCATCATCGTGCAGTTTCCATTCTACGGCGGCATCTTCGGCCTGCTGCAGTTCACCGATCTCGGTCACTGGCTCGGCAGCCTGTTCGCGTCGCTGGCGACGACGGAGACCTTTCCGCTGGTGGTCTACGTCTATTCCGGCGTGATGAACCTGTTCATTCCGTCCGGCGGATCGAAATTCCTGATCGAGGCCCCGTTCCTGATCCCGGCCGGGGAGACGCTCGGGGTCTCGCCGATCACGACGACCCTCGCCTATGCCTACGGCGATTCGACCACCAATCTGATCCAACCCTTTTTCGCGATCCCGATCCTCGCGGTGACGCGACTGCGCTTCGGCGAGATCGTCGGCTATACCTTCCTCGTCGCCGTCGTGCTGTTCGCCGCGAACTGCGTCGCGATGCTGGTGATCCCGCCGAACCTGTGAGACGGACTCGGCGTACTGGTTCTTTTTGCGCTTCGCGCGCCACGGAGAACACAGAGAACACGGAGAGAAGCGTGCTTGGGCCTGCGCCTCCGTGACCCGAGCACGGCGCCTGGCGCCGGCACTGCGGAGGCTCCGAAGAATCTTTTTGCCTCTCCGCGTTCTTTGTGTTCTCCGTGGCGCACATCCCCATCGTCAGGGCAGCACGACCACCAGCCGTTGCGGCGCGACGAGGAAGCGCTGCAGGGCCGCGCCGTGTTCGGCAGCGCGGTGGCGCGAGACGACGAGGATGTCGACGCCGGACAGCGGCGCTTCCTCGGGCCTGAGCGCCTGCGCAGGCAAGGTCGCGACGGTTTCCGGGCTCGTCGTCGCACGACCGTAGTCGAGGAGATCGGCGGCAATCGCGCGCGCGGCGTCCTCGTCGACGCCGTCGCGGACGACGCCGACGCGGTGCGGTGCGCGCGGTCCCGAGCGCGCCCAGGCGGCGGCGCGGCTGCCGAGCAGCAGCACGTCGTCGTGCGCGAGCGCGGCGAGCGCCTGTCCCACCAGCGGGCCGTGCACGGCTTCGAGCCCGCATTCGACGCGCAGCGCCGCTGCGCGTTCGCGCAGCCGGCGCTCGCAGTCGTGGGCGAGCCGTGCGATCGCGCGCGCGGCGGCCGCGGCGTCGAAGGGATGGCGCACGCCCGACCAGCGATCGATCTCGTCGACGAAGGGCAGCGCGCCGGCCGTCACGAGCTCGCTCGCCTCGCGGATCAGCGCGTGCAGGCGCAGGCGGCGGCGCGACGCGATGCGCAGCGCCAGCTCGAGCAGTTCCTCCGCCACCGCGGGCTGCGGCAGGGCGACGAGCACGCGCCCGATCGTCTCAGCCATCGTCCTGGTCCCCGCCGTCGGCGGCATGGCCGCGCGCGTAGTCGCGCCGCTGCGCCGAGAACTCGAACAGGCGCGCTTCGACCAGGCCGTTCACCGAGTGCGCCGGGAACTGCCCGTCGCCGTCCCGACTGCCGGCGTCGACGCTGGTCAGCAGATTGAGCGCCTCGTCGACCTCGGCGACGGCGTAGACGTCGAAATGACCCGCCACGCAGGCGGCAACGACGTCCTCGCGCAGCATCAGGTGCTTCACGTTCGCGCGCGGGATCAGCACGCCGTGGCCGCCGCCGAGGCCGCGCGCGGCGCAGAGGTCGTAGAAACCCTCGATCTTCTCGTTGACGCCGCCGATCGCCTGCACCTCGCCGAGCTGGTTGACCGAACCCGTGACGGCGAAGCGCTGGTGGATCGGCACGCCCGACAGCGAGGACAGCAGCGCGCAGAGCTCGGCGAGCGAGGCGCTGTCGCCGTCGACGCGACCGTAGGACTGTTCGAACACGAGGCTCGCCGCCATCGACAGCGGCACGCCGAGCGCGTAGCGCGCGGCGAGGAAGTTCGACAGGATCAGCACGCCCTTCGAGTGAATCGCGCCGCCGAGCTCGGTCTCGCGCTCGATGTCGATCACGCGTCCGTCGCCGAGCCGCGTCAGCGCCGTGATGCGCGTCGGCAGGCCGAAGGCGACGCTGTCGGTCTGGATCACCGACAGGCCGTTGATCTGGCCGACGGCGTGGCCGTCGGTCGCGATCAGCCGGTTGCCGCGCACGACCTCTTCGAGCAGGCGCTCGCGTATGCGGCCGACGCGCTCGCGCTGCCGCGCGATCGCCTCGCGCAGCTCGGGCGCGCCGATCGTCGCGACGCCGGCGACGCCGGCGCAGTAGTCGGCTTCGCGGATCAGATCGGCGAGCGCGTGCTCGGCCGTCGACAGGCGCTCGGCGTCGTCGGCGAGCCGCGCGCCGTGCTCGACGAGCAGGCAGACGGCGGCGCGATCGAGCGCGCGCGTGCCGGCGTCGCGCACGAGCCGCGCGCACAGGCGCGCATAGGCGAGCTCGTTGTCCGGGGTGCGCGGCACCTGGTCGTCGAAATCCGCGATCACCTTGAAGAGATCGCGGAACTCGGGATCGTTGCCTTCGAGCAGGTACATCAGCCAGCGCTCGCCGATCAGGCAGATCTTCACGTCCAGCGGGATCGGCGCCGGATCGAGCGTCGCCGTCGTCAGCAGGCCGAGCTGCGTCTCGGAGGCGTCGAGCCTGACCACCCGCGCGCGCAGCGCGCGCTTCAGCGCCTCCCACGCGAAGGGCTGCATCAGCAGCTGGCGCGCATCGAGCACCAGGAAGCCGCCGTTCGCGCGATGCAGGGCGCCGGCCTTCAGCAGCGTGAAGTCGGTGACGAAGGTGCCGAGCGTCGCGCGATGCTCGATGCGGCCGATCAGATTGCCCAGGGTCGGCAGATCGCTGTGCACGACGGGCGCGGCATCCAGCGCGCCGTTGTCGACGAACAGGTTCACCGCGTAGCGCTGGAAGATGCTCTCGAGCTCCGCGGGCTCGGCGCCCGGCGGCAGCGGCCCCGCGGCGGCGAGGAAGGCCGGCGCGTGCTCGACGATGTCGGCGCGGATCTCCTCGAGCCAGGCGAGGACCTCGGCGTGATCGGGAAAGCGCGTCTTGACCTCGTCGACGAGATGATGAACGACGAACTCGGCGATCTCGCGGTTCAGCACCTTCAGGCGCTCGCGCGTCTCGCGGAACCACAGCGGAAACTGGCGCACCGTCGCCTGCAGCTCGTCCTGCAGGCCCTCGATGATCGCTTTCAGGCGCGCCTGTTCCTCGGCCGGCAGCTTCTGGAACTTCGCGGGGTGCATCGCCTCTCCCTGCTCGTCCATCGGCGCGAACGCGAAGCCCGACGGCGTGCCGATCAGGAGCACGCCCTGCTTGGCCGCGCGTTCGCTCAGCGCGGTGATCGCCTGCTGCTGGCGTTCCTGGAACTGCGATTCGATGTCCTCCTGGCGGCGGCGGTTCTCCTCGCGGCCGAAGGCGGCCGGCAGCGCGGTCTTCAGATCCTCGATCAAGCGGCCCATCGCCGCGGCCAGCGCGCCGCCGCGGCCGGCGGGCAGGCGCAGCGCGCGCGGCGCCTGCTTGAGCTTGAAGTCGTAGACGTAGATCCAGTCGTCCGGTACCGGCCGGCCGCGCGCCTCGCGACCGAGCTCGGCGAGGACCAGGGACAGGCGGCCGCTGCCGGCGGGGCCGCAGGCGAAGGTGTGGTAGCCAGGCCCGCGGACGCGATTGCCGAAGCGCAGCGCGTCCAGCGCGCGCAGCTGGCCGACCGGTCCGGCGAGCGGATCGAGCTCGGCCGTGCTCGCGAAAGCAAAGCGCTCCTCGGCACAGCGTGCGCGCAGCATCGCGGCCGGCAGACACTCGGGCGCCATCGGCCTCACTCGGTGACGAGCTTTCTGAGCGCGTTCATGTCGATGATGCTGCTGTCGTCGCCGGCGCGAGCGAGGTGCAGATCGCGCCAGTAACCGAACTCCTCGAGCAGATCGTAGGCCTCGCGCGCATGCGGTCCCTTCGGCGCGGCGCGGATCGCCGAGGCGAACAGGCCTTCCATTTCCGGCACCGAGTACTTCGGCTCGGTCGTGCGCAGAGCGATGATGCCG
>JBFWSI010000405.1:0-4341 GCA_050248455.1 Gammaproteobacteria bacterium
AAGCGCCGTGCCAGCGAGAGAAGGAAAAAATGCGCGAAGCAAAATAGTCGGGTGTGAGCAATGCGCAGCGACGTTGCCGATCCATTCGTCATTCCCGCGCACGCGGGCACGACGATGAAGGGGTCTTCTACGCGGACATGCACCATCGAACGGTTGGTGCCGGGCCATTCACGCGTGTCTGTTTGGCGCCCGAGACGCGCGTAGACGCCTGCATCGAGGGCGAGTGGTGTAGTGTGGCCGGACAACTGTCCGACGAGTGTCCGGATCCCGGGCAGTCGAGACGGCGCGGCTTGCGCGCCGGCTCAGTGCTTCGGACGCAGCGCGTAGAAGTCGAGCTTCTGGTACAGCGTGCTGCGCGCGACGCCGAGCTCGCGCGCGACGCGGCACAGATTGCCGCCGTGGCGCTGGAGCGCTTCCTCGATCGCCGCGCGCTCGAGGGCCTTCAGGCCGGTGAAGACCGGTGCGGGGGTTGCGGCCGCGGCCGACGGCGCATCGAGATGGAGATCCGCTGCCGTCAGCTCGCGCGATTCGGACAGGAACCACATCGCTTCCATCACGTTGCGCAGTTCGCGGATGTTGCCGGGCCAGTCGTGACGATCGAGCGCGTCGAGCAGATCCGAGCTCATCGTCTTGCGCTCGCCGCCGTGCCGCGCGTGCAGCTGGGCGAGGAAATGCTCGGCGAGCAGGCCGGTGTCGCGCTGGCGCGCGCGCAGCGGCGGCAACGGCAAGGTCGTGCTCGCGAGCCGGTAGTAGAGATCCTGACGGAAGCGTCCGGCCATGACGTCGGCGCGCAGATCGCGGTTGGTCGCCGACAGCAGGCGGACCTGCACGCGACGACCCTCGTTGGCGCCGAGGCGGGTCACGACACCGTCCTGCAGCACGCGCAGGAGCTGGGGCTGCAGCTCCAGCGGCAGCTCGCCGATTTCGTCGAGGAACAGCGTGCCGCCGTCCGCGGCTTCGAAGCGGCCGGCGCGGCCGCCGCGGCGCGCGCCGGTGAACGCGCCGTCGACGTAGCCGAACAGCTCGCTGCCGATCAGCTCCTGGCCCAGCGTACCGCAGTTGATCTCGACGAAGGGGCCGGACGCGACCGGCGAGGCGTCGTGGATCGCGCGCGCGAATTCCTCCTTGCCGACGCCGGTCTCGCCGAGCAGCAGCACGGGCATCGTCGCCGCCGCGAGCTTGCGCGCGCGTTTGACCGCCGCGCACATCGCTTCGCTGTCGCCGACGATGCGCTCGAAGGCGCGCTCCTGCGGCGAATGCGCGACGCGCATCGCGCGCGGCGCGGTGGACGCGACGCGCTGGTGTCCCGCCTGGTTCGGCACCACCACGAGCAGGCCCAGATCGCGCCCTTCGATCGACACCGGGTGCAGCCACTCCTCGTCGACCCAGCGCGGCAACGAAAGGCCGGCGCGCAACGCGCGTTCGAAGCCGCTGCCCGCCAGCGGCCGGCCCGTGCCGAGATCGGCATGGATGCCCTGGCTGCGCAGCACGCCGGCGGCCTTGCGGTTGGCGCTAACGACGCGGCCCTTGCTGTCGAGCACGATCAGCCCGTCGCTGTTCCAGTCCGCCGCTTCCTCGTTGCACCACCGCAGGAGCCGGATGCGGTCGCGCGCCTCGCGCCCGCGCAGGATCGCTTCGATCTGGTTGGCGGTCGACATCGCGAGCGCGAGGCTGTGCGCATTGAAGGTGTCGTCCGGCCCGGAGATGTCGATGACGCCGAGGAGATCGGTGCCGCCGGGTTCGCGCACCAGCGCCGCCGAGCAGGTCCACTCCTTCACGCTCTCGCAGAAATGCTCGATCGCATGCACCTGCACCGGGCTCGCCAGCGCGATGGCCGTGCCGATCGCGTTGGTGCCGCTCGCATGCTCGTGCCAGCCGCCGCCCGGCGCGATGTGGCGCACCTCGCCTTCCTTGCGCGTGCGCGGATCGCCGTAGACGTCGAGGATGACGCCCTGCGGGTTGGCGACGGCGAGCAGGCTCTTGGACGGGTGCAGCACGTCGGCGAGCGTATGCGTCACCTCGTGGGCCGCACTCAGCAGCTCCTGGTGCTGGCGCTTCAGCTGTTCGAGCTGTTCGCCGGTGGCGAGCAGCGGGGCGCTCGTCGCGGCGGCCGGCACCTGCGCGTCCCGGCAGCGTGCCCAGGAATCGCGGACCAGTTCGCGCACGGGCGCGTCGCCGCAGTCGCCGTTCACCATGAACGATTCCCACGCGAGCATCACGTTGCGCGAGAACCGGGGCTCGAAGACCTCGTTGCCGAGCATCTGCATCTTCATGCGCGCGCACCTCCGTCGGCCGCTACGCTGCATGGGAGCATCTTTGCGCGTCGCCGGATTGATCCGCCTCAAGTCGCGCGGACACGCGGCGCGAAACGATCTGGCGAGCCCGGCGCGGCCGAAGGCGCGCCGGCGGCGATCAGGCCTGCTCGCGCGCCGCGTCGGCCACCGCCTGCACCGCTTCCGGGTTGACCAGCGAGGAGACGTCGCCCGGTGATTCGCCGAGACAGGCGGCGCGCACCACGCGGCGCATCACCTTCATGTTGCGGGTCTTCGGCAGATCGACGACGAAGAGGATCGCCTTCGGCTTGAACGGATGGCCGAGGCCGGCGACCAGCGCATCGGACAGCTGCCGGCGCAGCGCCGGGCTGTCGGCGACGCCCGGCAGCAGGCTGCAGACGCAGACGATGGCCTGGCCCTTGACCTCGTCGGGCACGCCGATGACGGCGGCTTCCGCGAGCCGGCCGGTGCCCATCAGCAGGGTTTCGATCTCGGAGGGCCCGGTGCGCTTGCCCGCGATCTTCAGCGTGTCGTCGGAGCGTCCGAGCACGTACCAGAAGCCGTCGGCGTCGCGCGCGGCCCAGTCGCCGTGGTGCCAGAGTCCGGGATAGCGCGTCCAGTAGCCGTCGATATAGCGCTGCTCGTCGTGCCACAGGCTGCGCGTGAGGCCGATCGAAGGCCCGCGCAGCACGAGCTCGCCGACTTCGCCGGCCGCGACCGGCGCGCCGGCCTCGTCGACGATGTCCGCGCCCATCGCCGGCATCTGATCACCGAAGGCGCAGGGTTTCATCGCGTGCATCACCGTGCCGGCGAGGATGCCGCCGCCGATCTCGGTGCCGCCGACGTAGTTCAGGATCGGCACGCGCCGCCGGCACACGTGATCGAACATCCACTCCCAGGCGTCGGGCGTCCACGGCTCGCCGGTCGAGATCGTCACGCGCAGCGCGGGGAAGTCGTAGCTGTCGACCTCGGCGCCGCCGATGCGCATGAAGGAGCGGATGATCGTCGGCGCGACGCCGAGATGCGTGACCTTCAGATCCTGCACCAGCCGCCACAGGCGGCCGGCGTCCGGGAAGTCGGGCGCGCCTTCGGCGAGCACCGCGCAGGCGCCCTGCAGCAGCGCGCCGTAGGCGAGCATCGGGCCGACGATCCAACCCATGTCGCTGAAGAACAGCAGGCGATCGTCCGGCTGCAGATCGAAGCAGAGGCCCAGATCGCAGGCGCCGTTCTTGATCGGGAAGCCGGCGTGGCAGTGCACGGTGCCCTTCGGCTTGCCGGTCGTGCCCGAGGTGTAGACGAGCATGAACGGCGCCGCGGCGTCCATTTCCTCGGTGCGCGAGTCGCGCCAGTCCTGCGCCGCGGCGAGCCTGTCCCAGGCGTGATCGCGCGTGTCGTCCCATGCGAGCTGCTCGCCGAGGTGGCGCTCGACGATGACGTGCTCGAGCGTCGGCACCGTCGCGGCCGCCTCGTCGATGACGGGTTTCAGCAGCGCCTTGCGGCCGCGGCGCCAGGTGCCGTCGGTCGTGATCACCGCCACGGCGCCGGCATCGTTGAGGCGCGAGGCGACGGCCGGCGCGCCGAAGCCCGAGAACATCGGCAGCACGACGCCGCCGATCTTGGCGACGGCGAGCAGGGCGACGACGGCGCGCGGGATCATCGGCATGTAGAGGCCGACGACGTCGCCGCGCCCGAGGCCCAGGCTGCGCAGGCCTTCGGCGAGCCGGCAGGTTTCCTCGTGCACGCGCGCATAGGACCAGCGCAGGATCTCGCCCTGCTCGGATTCCCACACGATCGCCTCGCGCGCCGCGGCCGGCGTGCCGATGCGCTTGTCGAGGCAGTTCAGCACGATGTTGGTGGTGCCGCCGACGCACCAGTCGGCCCAGGCCGCGCCCTTCGACCGGTCGAGGATCGTGTGATAGGGCCGGTAGAAACGGAAATCCTGGAACGCGATCAGCGCGTCCCAGAACCAGCCCGGATCGGCGTTCGAGCGCGCGATCAGCGCGTCGTAGTCGGCGAGCTCGTGGCGATCGAGGAAGGCCCTGAGCACGCTGCCGGCGACCAGGGCCGG
>JBFWSI010000406.1:0-4333 GCA_050248455.1 Gammaproteobacteria bacterium
GGCTCGGCTCGAGCTCCTCGATGATCTCCATCGCGCGCAGTTTCGGCGCGCCCGTGATCGAGCCGCCGGGAAAGCAGTTGCGCAAGGCATCGAGGGCACCGAGGCCAGCGGCGAGTTCGCCTTCGACCGTGGAAACGAGATGATGGACCTTGCGATAGCTCTCGACGGCGAAGAGCTGCGGCACGCGCACCGTGCCCGGCGCGCAGCTGCGGCCCAGATCGTTGCGCAGCAGGTCGACGATCATCAGGTTCTCGGCGCGATCCTTCGGACTCTGCGCGAGCTCCGCGGCGAGCGCCGCATCTTCGGCGGCAGTCGCGCCGCGCGGTCGCGTGCCCTTGATCGGCCTGGTCTCGACGCAGCGGCCATCGACGCGCAGGAAGCGCTCGGGCGAGGAGCTCAGCACCGCGCCGTCCGGCGTCGCGAAGTAGGCCGAGTACGGCGCGGGGTTCAACGTGCGCAGGCGCAGATAGGCATCCCAGGGATGGCCCTGCGCCGGCGCGGAAAAGCGCTGCGTCAGGTTCACCTGATAGACGTCGCCTTCGCGGATGTAGTGCTTGATCCGGCGCCAGGCCTGCGCATAGGCCTCGAAGCCGATCTCGGGCCGCACGCTCGCGCTGACGGTGAAGCTGGTGGCGAACGCGGCCGGCGTCAGCGGCGGCTGCGCAGTCCAGGCGCCGACGACGCGCGGCACGTCGCAGCCCGCGTCGGGATGGATCACGAGCGCGGCGCGCCGCTCGTCGTGGTCGACGACGATGGCCCAGCCGTAGACGCCGACCGCCATCTCCGGCAGCGCGATGTCCTGCGCCGCCGTCGCCGGCAGCCGCTCCAGCCGCCGCGCGAGATCGTAGGCGAAGTAGCCGAGCGCGCCGCCGCAGAACGGTCCCGCGGCCGCGGGCGGCCGTGTCGGCAGGCGGCGCGCGAGCTCGGCTTCCAGCACGCGGAAGGGATCGTCGTCGACGATGCGCAGCGTGTCGGCGTCCGCGACGGCCGTGTGCGCCCCGCGCGTGATCACGGTCGCGATCGGATCGCAGGCGACGATGTCGTAGCGGCCGCCCCGCGCGCGCTCGCGGCAACTGTCGAGGTAGACGAACCACGGTCGTTCGACGAGCCGCGCGAGCCGCGTCGCGACGTCCTCGTGATACGGCAGCGGCACGACGCGCGGCGTCATGCGCCCAGCTCGAGGCAGGCGAGCGCGAGCGCGGGCGCACAGTCGTTCGCCGCCTCGGCTTCCGCGATCCCCAGCGCCTCGGCGTAGTCGCGATAGGCGAGGCCGAGGGAGATCGCGAGCTCGCGCACGAGGAAACGGCCGACGCCGGCGCCGACGACGACGCGCGCGGGCGACTCCGCGCAGACGCGCAGCACGGCGGCGCGCAGGCGCGCGAGCTGTGCGCTGCGCAGCCACGCCGCGAGCTCGACGACCGCGGCCTCGCGCGTCGCGTCGAAATCGTCGCCGACCATGCGCGCGAGCCGCGCCGCGCTGTCGCGCGCGGTCTTCGGGCGACCGTCGGCGCTCGGCATCAGATCGGCGCCTTCCGGCAGCTCGCCGAGCACGCGATAGACGTCGGCCATGGTCGCGAAGTATTCGGCCGCCATGCCCTGCCACGCGCCGCGGTAAGGCACGCGCTGCGCGAGTGCCATCACCGGCGTGCGTGCGATGCCCTGATAGACGAGCTCGTCGCGGGCGAGGCGCTCGCGATCGTCGCGGCCGATCGTGCGCACCTCGCCGTCGCGCACGAGGGTCACGTCGGCGGTGGTGCTGCCGAGATCGACGAGCAGCGCGTCGGGCAGCACGGCGCCGAGCGCGCGGCCCGTCGCGTGCCAGTTCATCGACGCGATCCGCGCGGGCGCCGCGCGGGCGACGAGTCCCCCGTCGTCCGCGTACACGCGCCAGCCTTGCGGCGCGAGCGCGCGCGCGGCAGTGTCGAGGATGCGGGCGACGCCTTCCGCGCGATCGGCGAACAGATCGCATCCCTCCCCCGTCATCGTCAGCGCGTGCGCGCGCGGCGTCACGGGCAGCGCGGCCAGCGCGGCGGCAAAGGCCTGTTCGAGCCGCTCCATGCCCTGCCACAGCGGGCAGGGCAGGATCCGGCAGGCGCGCAGGCGACGCGTCGCATCGATCGCGACCGCTTTCAGATGGGCGCCGCCGATGTCCCAGCCGACCACGCAGTCCGAAGCCGCGCTCACGCGGCGCACCGTGACCGCGTGCGCGACGCACGCTTAGAATGCGATGCAGATTTTTCGTGCTCAGCAGGCATGCGTTGCGTCGCCGTCGTCGATCTCAAGGCCGGTCAGGTCGTGCATGCGGTCCGCGGCGATCGCCGGCACTATGCGCCCGTGCGTTCGCGGCTGTGCACCTCCGCCGCACCGCAGGCCGTCGTCGCGGCCCTGCGCGAACGACTGCGCGTCACCGCATTCTACGTTGCGGACCTCGACGCGATACAGCAATGCGGCTCCTCGCGCGCGCTCATCGCGGAACTGATCGCCGCGCACGCCGACTGCGAATGGTGGGTCGACGCCGATTTCGGCGCAGCGGCGCGACTCGAAGCCTATCTGTCGGCATCGAACGTCAAGCCCGTGATCGGCAGCGAGTCGCTGCGCGAGGCCGAGGATCTCGCGCAGGTGCTCGCCGCCCTGCCCCGCCCGCACGACGCGATCTTGTCGCTCGATCACCGCGGCGGCCACGGCATGGGACCGCCTGCGCTGTGGCAGGCGCCCGCGACCTGGCCGGCGAAGGTGATCGCGATGAACCTCGATCGCGTCGGCGCCGCCGCGGGCCCCGATCTCGGGCTGATCGCGCGGCTGCGCGGGCTGGCGACAGCGGTGGTCGCGGCGGGCGGCGTGCGCGATGCGCAGGATCTCGCGCTGCTCGAGGACGCGGGGGTCAGCGACGTCCTGCTCGCGACCGCCCTGCACGACGGGCGAATCGGGCCGACGGAGCTCGCGCCGTATCTCGCCTGAGAGTCTTTGGTCGCTTTGCTCTCGTAGCCCGGGTGCAGCGTAGCGGAACCCGGGATCTCCAGCGCGCGGAAAACTCGGACCCCGGGTTGCGCGCTGCGCGCTCCACCCGGGCTACGGAGAAATACGAAGAAGTCCGAGCGATCGGTCGAGCAAAAAAAAGCCCCGCATGCGCGGGGCTCAGCGTTCGCTCAAGCGTCGTTCGTAGCAGGCGCTTATTTCGCCTGGAAAGGATGGGCAACCGAGCCCTTCTTGGCGACGACGGTGGCCGCCTTCGGCTCGCGCGCGATCGCGCGCTTGATGGATTCCTTGGTCGCCTGGTAGTTGAAGTCCTGGATCTTCTTGTCGTCTTCGGCCAGCCAGTGGATGAAGACACCGACGCAGATGAAGATGTCGTCGGCTTCGGCGGCCGGAATCGTGCCGTCCTCGACGCAGTCCGCGACCGCCATCGCGACGCCGCGCTGGGCCGGGCCGAACATCTGCACGGCCTGCTTGGAGCCCTTGATCGTCACCTTGTTGAACATGACGGTGTTCGGCTTCGTGGCGAGGTTCGGTGCCACCACGGCCAGCAGGCTGCTGAAGCCGTCCTTGTTGTTCGTCACGCAATTGCAGAACGCGGCCTCGGCGGCGCTGCCACGCGGACCCATGATGAGGTCGATGTGCGCAACTTCGTTGCCATCCCCGACCAGGGACTCACCGACCAGAACTCTGTCAACAACGGCCATGATTTCTTCTCCTTTATCTCAATCGTGATTAGCGGAAACGGGTTCCGCGCGTCGCTTGCTGAAACGTTTGCCCCGCCGCGGCGCAGGGCCGGACGTGTCGGGTCACCGATGATGATCTTGCCTCGTCGAGGCCGACTTTCAGCGGGCGTCCTGCAGCGCCGCCGCCAAATTCATCGCGAATACGCTCGTTGCCGTGAGATCCGCGGTGGTGCCGGGATTCACGCCCTCGTGCTTGAGCTCGCGGTCGAAGGCTTGCACCAGAGACTCGCGGGCCTCGGCATCTTCGCACGCTTTATAGGCCGTTTCTACCTCGACGGCGCGGCGCTGCACCGCGAAGGCGCGCGCCTCGCCGTGCTTGCGCGCGACGTGCGTATCGGGCGTCGCGGCGAGCAGCGCGAGATAGGTCGCGACCACCGCCGCGGCGAGGCCGTCGGTCGCGGCTAGCGCCGCACGCAGGCGCGGCAGGCCGAGCTCGAAGACGTCCGCATAGTCGTGCACGTAGTTCCATGCGATGCGATCGCGCGCGGCCGCGAGGGCCATCGCGGCGCGCAGATCGATCGCCGGCGCGACGGCGACGTCGCCGGCCTCGACGCGGCCGAGCCCGGCCGGGCGCGCCTGGCGGATCGCGGCGTAGGCCGCGCTCGCATCCGCGA
>JBFWSI010000407.1:0-4322 GCA_050248455.1 Gammaproteobacteria bacterium
GCAGCGGCGCGGAATCCGGGAGGGGGGCTCGCCACATCTCTTTCATGATTGCGGGTGACGCGGGCTTCATGACCGTTGGGCTGACGAAGGAAGCCCAACTGGAGTTGGCGGTGCGTGCCGCCATGTGCTCTCACCTGGGCACCGCTTCATCGACATCATCTCCCTTGCCCGGCATCGAGGATCCCACGTTGGGTTTCCTTCGTCAGCCCAAGCTACGAGCTGGCGCGGTTCGATTCGCCGCGCTCGACCCATGACGCGCGAAGTCATTGCACCGGCCGCGCTCGCCGGCTATCAATGGGCGAACCGAAACGGCAAGGGAGGCGACATGACTCGTTCTGGCAAGGTATGGGGAGCGTTTGTGCTCGGCGCCGTCGCGGGCATCGCGAGCGCACACGAGGAGACCGGCAAGGCGGCCGCGTCGGACACCGTCATCACTCCGCTCGTCGAGCAGGCGCTCGCACCGCGCGCGGCGGCGGTGGTCTCGATGCTGACCGTCGAATACGCGCCCGGCGCCGACACGCCGCCGCATACCCACCCGGCGGACACCTTCGTCTACGTGCTGTCCGGTGCGATCGAGATGCAGGTCGAGGGCGGCGAGCTGAAGCTGTTGAAGGCAGGCGATACCTTTTACGAGCAGCCGACCGACAAGCACGTCGTGTCGCGCAATGCGAGCAAGACCGAGCCGGCGAAATTCCTGGTGTTCTTCGTCAAGGAGCCGGCGGCACCGGTGCTGGTGCCGATAGAGGGCAAGTAGCGCCGCAGGCATCTCTGTGCGCGAGGTCGGCTCTGTCCAGTGCGTACGGCTTTGTCGACGTCCGAGGCTCACTGCGCCCCAAGCCCCCGCCGACCGTGCAATCCCCCAATTCCACGCCTATCCTCCGAACAGGATTCAGTCGGAACAGGGAGCCGTTCGATGAACCCCAGGTCGCTGCTCTGCGCGCCGCTGCTGGCGCTCGTCGCTTCATTCACCGGACCGACGGCCCATGCGGCGGCCTTTCCGGGGCCCGAGAGCTACGAGATCACGCTGCACCAGAACGGGCAGGCGGCGGAGATCTTCCGCGCGCCGGGTTTCTACCAGCAGGGCAGCGTCGTGTCGGCTTCGGCCTTCGCATCGCCGTTTCCGTTGGCGACGGCGAGCGCGACCAGCGTGCGCGACATGAGCTCGCCCGCGCATCGCACGGACGCGGGCGCCCGGCTTGCGTACGAGCTCGTCGTCAACGGGCCGCAGGACGGCGTCGCGATTCCGCTGTTCGTGCAGGGTCGCCTGCATGCGGAGGCGCAGACCGAACTGCCGCTGGTGACCTTCGCCGGCGCGAGCCTGAGCGTCGTGAATTCCTCGGGCGGTGCCGGTCATCTGCTGAACACCGGCAGCGTCGACTACACGGGACCGGACCTGACCGTGACCCTACCGTTCACGCAGCTCTCCGGCGAAATCGGCTTCGTGCTGTTGCAGGCCGTTGCCACGGCCGTGGACGGCGGATCGGCGAGCGCGTGGGTCGATCCCTACTTCTTCATCGATCCCGATTTCCTCGCCGCGAATCCCGGCTACAGCGTGACGCTCTCGCCCGGCGTGGTGAATGCGGTGCCGCTGCCCGGCGCGCTGGCCCTGCTCGGCTCGGGGCTGGCGCTGCTCGCGGCTCATTACCCTTCGCGTCGCCGGGCTGAACGGCGTGGGATGCAGTGAGCTCGCGGTAAAAAGTGCGAAAAACGGCAGGATTACCGGCGCGCGCGCATGCCGATTGACACGCCTCGTCGATCGGCCTTGGACACCGAGGCACGGACGGCTGTTCGAAGCCGACGCTCATCGAGATCGAGCCAGCGCCGCGCACGGAGGTACTCGCCATGCAGACGATGTTTGCGAAGCTCGTTCCACCGTTGGTCCTCGTGCTCGTCGCCCTGTGTCCGGTCCCGGACGCGGCCGCCCAGGTCGAGCGCCCAGGTGTCTTTCACCGATGAGATCAGCGTCGAGAGCCAGACCCTCGCGATGGGGACGCCGGTCGAGATTCAAACCGTCGTGGATTTCTCCGTCGTCGGCAACCGGCCCGGCCACATCGGCGGCCAGTTCTTCGGCTACGACAGCGGCACGCTGTTCTTCAGCTATTTCTTCGGCTTCGGCATCGGCGCCAACTACAGCTTTCCGAACGGCCTGTTCCAGAACGTGCCGGAATTCTCGTTCCGGCAACCGGTCGTGCTCTCGGCGAAGGTCGGAGATCTGATCCCGATCGGTGCGGCGCTGGGCCTGACCGCGGACAATCGCGCGGGTTACTACACCGACACCAACGGCCAACTGCAGAGTTGGGGCGGCGGCAACAGGACGGTGCTCGACGCTTCGCATACGGCAGAGCTCTTCCTCGATGCGCTGACGCCGGGTGTCACGCTGGTGGCGTCGAGCGGGCACAATTATTCGGCCAGCGTCGTCCCGCTGCCGCCGGCGTGGTGCCTGCTGGCGACGGCCTTGGGACTCTTGCGCGCGCGCCCCCGTTTTCGTAGCCCGGGTGCAGCGTAGCGAAACCCGGGATCGGGCATGCCCGATCCGCCAGGGCTTTCGGCGATGCTCGGCGCGCGCCGCGCGGCATCTTCTCGAATGCATGAGATGACGGCGGGCGCCGCTCCCGGGTTACGCGCTGCGCGCTCCACCCGGGCTACGAAATCGCCGTTCAAGTGCGCGTCGTTCGGCGACGCTGGCCATCCCGCGCCTCGCGGGTGCATGCTCCACGTCGTCTTCATCAGGGAAGCGCGCCATGCACTGCCGGCACACGCTGCATCATGCACAGGGCCATTACGGCTGGGACAACGCGAATCCGCCGGTGCTGCGCGTCGCGCCCGGCGACACGGTCGAGTTCCATCCGCTGGACGCCTCGGCCGGCCAGATCGTGCCGGACTCGACGGTCGATGCGATCGTCCGCCTCGATTTCGCGAAGGTGAACCCCGTCGTCGGGCCGGTGTACGTCGACGGCGCGAAGCCGGGCGACGCGCTGAAGATCACGCTGCTCGATTTCACGCCGTCGGGCTGGGGCTGGACGGCGAACATTCCGGGCTTCGGCCTGCTCGCGGATCGCTTTCCCGACGCGCATCTCCATCACTGGACGTATGACTCGACCGCTCGTGCGCCGGCGCTGTACGGACCGCATGCGCGCGTGCCGCTGAAGCCGATGGTCGGCACGCTGGGCTGCACGCCGGCCGAGCCCGGGTTCCATTCGATCGTGCCGCCGCGGAGGGTCGGCGGCAACATGGATATCCGCGATCTCGCGGCCGGCACGACGCTGTGGCTGCCCGTCGCCGTCGACGGCGCGCTGCTGAGCCTCGGCGACACGCACGCCGCGCAGGGCGACGGCGAAGTCTGCGGCACCGCGATCGAAAGCGCCTGCGCCGTCGCCGTGAAGCTCGAGCTCGTCGAAGGCATGCCGCTGGCCGGCCCGCGCTTCGTCACGCCGGGGCCGGTGACGCGGCATCTCGATGCCCGCGGTTACGAGGTGACGACGGGCATCGGCCCCGATCTGATGACGGCGGCGAGAGACGCGCTGTCGGCGATGATCGATCTGCTCGCGGCGACGCAGGGCATGCGCCCGATCGACGCCTACCTGCTGTGCTCGGTGTGTGCCGATCTGCGGATCAGCGAGATCGTCGACCAGCCGAACTGGCTGGTGTCGTGCTACTTCCCGCGCGTCGTGTTCGACTGAGCCGGGATTCCGCTGCGCCGTTGCCTGGCGACGGATTCAGCCGCGACGCACCACCGGCAGTTCGTTCACGCGTCCGCCGCCCGCCGCGCCGATCGCATCGACCAGCGCCGCCATCACCACTGGCGCCGGTTCCTCGCCGATGCCGGACGGCCGGCCCGTTGCCGGCAGCAGGTGGACGTCGACCGTCGGCATCTGCGCGAGCGTCAGCAGCGGATAGTCGTGGAAGTTGCTCTGCTCGACCTCGCCGTCCTTCAGCGTGATCTTCGCGTTCAGCGCATTCGAAAGGCCGAATGCGATGCCGCCCTGGATCTGCGCGGTGACGATGTCGGGGTTGAGGGCCAGGCCGACGTCGGCGACGGCATGCACCTTCTTCACGCGGACCTCGTTCGTGTCGCTCAACTCGACGTCGAGCGCCATCGCGATGCAGGACGAGTAGTAGCCCGGCACATAGCTCATGTCGGTCACCGCGAAGCCGCGGCCGTGGCGCGCGTCGGGATGCCGTTCGCCGCCGGCCCGTTGCACGACGAGATCCAGCAGCGCGCGATGACGGCGGATGCGCGCGACCGCGTCGTCGTAGTCGACGCGGTCGCGTGGAACGCGCGATTCGTCGAGCAGCGCGCGCTGGACGGCGAACGAAGTCTG
>JBFWSI010000408.1:0-4319 GCA_050248455.1 Gammaproteobacteria bacterium
AGCGTCACTGCCGATGCTGCCGCGTGCCGACGGCTACTGGCCCACGCTCGCGATCGTCGCGCTGGCGGGCTGGGCGCTGACGCTCCTGCTGTGGTGGCGGCGTCCGGGTTTGCGCAGCGACACGCCTGCGGACGAAGAATCTGCCGCGCCGCCGTCGACGGCTGTCGCCGGCGCCGTCGATGATGCGCTCGCGCGCGGCGATCTGCCCGGCATCGCGGAGGCGCTGCTGCGCTGGGCCGCGCGCCGCTGGCCGAGCACGCCGCCGCGCAGCCTCGGCGCGCTCGCGGCCCGCGCGCCCGCCGACTGCGCCGCGGCGCTGTGGGCGCTCGATGCCGCGCTTTATCGCCCGGGCAGCGCGACACCGGATCTCGTGCAACTGCGTGCAGCCTGGCGCGGTTTGTCGCGCACGAACGGCGTGGCCTCGACGCGGCCCGACGACACGCTGCCGTCGCTGTACGCGCCGCGCTGAGCAGGCGAGCTTCGGCTTTTCGTAGCCCGGGTGGAGCGTAGCGCAACCCGGGATCTTCGAGCCCTCGTCCGTCGTCGACGATCCCGGGTTGCGCGCTGCGCGCTCCATCCGGGCTACGAAAGGCTACGAGAGAGTTCGCCTCGCGTAAGTCGGAAGTCGCGGCACGCCGCTCTTTCAGCGCGCACGAATCTGCTGCCGGCCTCACACAAACACGCTTGCAGGCGACGGATCGGGCTGCCTACACTCCCTGCGCGCTAGGCCATGCGTGGGATCGCTTCCGTGAGCCGCAGGCGCGCCAGGAGGTAGGGACTTGTCGCCCATGACGGCGTCGGTGCTGGCGGTCGACGACAACGCGACCATCCGCAAGGCCATCGCGATGCGGCTCGGCTCGCTGGGCTTCCGCGTGGTGACGGCGGCGGACGGCCCGCACGCGCTGCAGGCGGTCGAGCAGGAAACCTTCGATCTGGTGCTGCTGGATCTCAAGATGCCGGGCATGCGCGGCGACGAGGTCCTGAAGGTGATCCGGGAGCGCTACTCGACGACGCAGCTGCCCGTCATCATGCTCGCGGCGAGCGACGACAAGCAGGACATCGCGCAGAGCCTCGCGCTCGGCGCCAACGACTACGTCGTGAAGCCCGGCGATCTGCCGGTGCTGATGGCCCGCATCAACACCCAGCTCTCGCTGAAGGACGCGGCGCGGCGCCTGCAGCGTCACGAGAGCGAACACGGCGGTTTCACCCTCGATCAGCGCTTCCGCGCGATCTACGACAACACGCCCGTCACCTGCTTCACCCTCGACCGCGCGCTGCGCGTGCACTTCGCGAACCGCTTTGCCCTGCAGCTGCTCGGCTATCGCGCGCACGAAGTGCACGGCCAGCCGATCGCGGAGTTCTACGCGCCGTCCGATCGCGCGCTCGCCGAGGAATATCTGCGCGATGCGCTGGCACTGCCGACCCGCCTCCATCGCTGGGAGATCCGGCGCCGCAAGAAGAGCGGCGAGCTGGTGTGGATGCGCGAGACCGCGCGCGTCGTCGGCCACGGCCACGACACGCTGTTGTTGATGACCTGCGAAGACATCGACGACGCCTACAAGCTCAGCGAGAAGCTCAGCTACCACGCCTCGCACGACGAGCTGACCGGCGTCGCGAACCGCAAGATGCTCGAAGCGCGCCTCGCACGCGTGCTCGAGAGCGCGCACAGCGAGGGCTCGTGCCACGCGCTGGTCGTGCTCGACGTCGACCAGTTCAAGATCATCAACGACACCTGCGGCCACGATGCCGGCGACGAGCTGCTGCGCCAGGTCGCGCGGCGGCTGCTCGAGGCGATCCGCAAGCGCGATACGCTCGCGCGCATCGGCAGCGACGAATTCGCGCTGCTGCTCGAGGACTGCCTGCTCGACGACGCGATCGCGACCGCGGACGCCGCGCGCAGAGCCATCGAGGCCGCGCCCTTCGCATGGGCCGGCGCGCACTATTCGATCTCCGTGAGCGTCGGCGTCGTCGCGCTCGATGCGAGCTGCGACACGGTGATGAGCGCGCTGGGCATGGCCGACACCGCCTGCTACGCGGCCAAGGATTCCGGGCGCAATCGACTGCACGTCTATCAGGCGGGCGACGCCAAGGTCGAGACCCGTCACGGCGAGATGCGCTGGGCCGCACGCATCGGCGACGCGCTGCGCAGCGATCGCTTCGAGCTGAGCCTGCAGGAAATCGCGCCGATCGCGGGCGAGGGCGCCGGCGATCACTACGAGCTCCTGATCCGCATGCGTGACGATCAGGGTGAGCTGATCCTGCCGAACGAGTTCCTGCCCGCCGCCGAGCGCTACAACCTCGCGGCCGAGATCGATCGCTGGGTGATCGGCCATGCGCTGTCCTGGCTCAGCGAGCACCCCGCCCTGCTCTCGCGCCTGCATCTGTGCAGCATCAACCTGTCGGGGCAGTCCTTCTGCAACGACGAAGTGCTGAACTTCATCCTCGATCGGCTCGAACGCCACGACGTCGCGCCGTCGAAACTGTGCTTCGAGGTGACCGAGACCGCCGCGATCTCCGACATCGTGCAGGCCACGCGTTTCATCTGCACGCTGCGCGAACGCGGCTGCCTGTTCGCGCTCGACGACTTCGGCAGCGGCTTCTCGTCCTTCACCTACCTGAAGAGCCTGCCGGTCGACTTCGTGAAGATCGACGGCAGCTTCGTGCGCGACATCGCGAACGACTCGATCGACCTGGCGATGGTGAAGTCGATCAACGACATCGGGCACGTGATGGGCAAGAAGACCATCGCCGAGTTCGTCGAGGACGAGAACGTGCTCGCGCTGCTGAAGGTGGTCGGCGTCGACTACGCACAAGGTTACGAAATCGGCCGCCCCACGCCGCTGGCGCGCTACTCCCATCCCGATCTGAACGACTGAGCGGGGCACCCTCCTGTAGCCCGGATTCGCTCGCGCTCATCCGGGCTACAGGAGGGTGCGTCCCGCCCAGGTTGCCGTGCCCCGCGTTCGGCGTTCGCAGTCCGGGTGCGGCGGAGCCTTCCGCCCGGCTGCGCCGCCCCGCGATCTGCGGCCCGGATCACAGCTCCCGCAAGGGCGGGGTGAACGCTGTCACAATCGTTCACGACCCGCATTGTCGCGGCACGGCGCCTGGCCTATTCCTACGCTCGAGAACGAAGCTTTCGAACTGCAAGAAACTAATAAATCGCCGATTACCGTCGCTACAGCGGATATGAACAACAGCACCATGGCCAGAATCACCCGACTCGTCCCGCCCCGCGCCACCGCGCTGGTGACGGCCTGTCAGAAGCTCGCGAAGGACGCGCTGCCGCCGGTGTTGAAGGCGTTCGTCGACCGCGTCGACGACAGCTTCTTCGAGCTCGCGAACAAGGCCGACAGCTCGCAGCGCCAGCAGACCTATTTCGACGCGATGCGGGAGCTCCGCCTGAAGCGCCCGCAGCTCGAGCGCGAATTCTTCGAAACGCTGGACGCGCAGGTCGAACAGGCGCTGAACGCGCCGCAGCGCAAGCGCACGGTGGCGGCCCTGGAGGCGCAGGCCGAGCTGTCGCTGGTCGGCGTCGACGACGTCGAGGAGGACCTCGCGGTCACCAATCTCGTCGAGAGCCTGCAGACGCGCGCGAAACAGGAGCTTTTTGCGCTCGACCAGCGCATCGGTCACCTGCTGAGCGATCCGACCCTGTCCGCCGACACCAATCCCTTCGGCCCCCGCGCGCTCGGCAGAGCGCTGCGCGCGCTGGCCGACGGCCTCCAGACCGGTCTGGAGGTCAAGATCACGCTGCTCAAGCTGTTCGATCGCCATGCCGCGACCGGGGTCGTCGAGATGTGGCGGGCGATGAACGAGCTGCTGGTGCAGGCCGGGGTGCTGCCCAGCCTGCACGCCGCTTACGCGCGCGGTGGCGGCGCGCCGCGCACGCGTGTGATCATCGAGACCACCGACGGCACGGCCGAGGCCGCCGGCAACGACGTGTTCGGCACCTTGCAGAAACTGATGCAGAGCGGCCCGGGTGCGCTGCACGCCGCGCTGGGAATCGGCGGGCCGGCCGGGATCGCAGGCACGGGCCTGGCGCCCGGCGCGATGGGCGGTATCGGCGGTGTCGCGGGCGGCGGTGTCCTGAGTGGCGGCATCGGCGGTGGCGGCATCGGCGGTGGCGGCATCGCGGGTGGCGGCATCGCGGGTGGCGGCATCGCGGGTGGCGGCACCGGCGGCACAGGAATCGGCGGCGCGGGCGCCCCCGCCGGATTCGCCGCCGGCGGCTTTCCGGGCGTCGACGGCGGCCTGCTCGATGCTGCCGCGGGCGGCTGCGCGGTCGCGCTGCCGACGATGGCGCTCATCTCGAACCTCAC
>JBFWSI010000409.1:0-4317 GCA_050248455.1 Gammaproteobacteria bacterium
GCTGGTCGAGGCCTGGTGTCGACGTGCCTGTGCGCGAAGCGCTCGTAGCCCGGGTGCAGCGTAGCGAAACCCGGGATCTTCTGCGGTGTGAACGCCCGCTCCCGGGTTACGCGCTGCGCGCTACACCCGGGCTACGGGATCACTCGGTCCCGACCACGATCTCGATCAGGTTCGGTCGGCAGGAGGCGATCGCTTCCGTGATCGCGTCGTGGATCTCCCCGGCGCGCTCGATGCATCGCGCCGGCACGCCCATCGCGCGCGAGAGGCTCAGGTAGTCGACGGCCGGCGACTCGAGATCCATGCCGATGAACCGGTCGCGCTGCACCGACAGGTAGTGCGGCTGCGTGCGCATGAAGTTCTTCAGCACGTTGTACTCGCGATTGTTGATGACGACGAAGGTGATCGGCAGATCCTCGTGCGCCGCCGTCCACAGCGCCTGCGGCGAGTACATCGCGGCGCCGTCGCCGACCAGCGACACGACGGGCTGCCGGCCGAGACCCAGGGAAAAGCCGACGGCGGCCGGCATGCCCCAGCCCAGCGCGCCGCCGCGCAGGAAGGAGTACTGCCGGGTCGACGCGTTGTTGAGGAAGGCGCGCAAGTGGCGCGCCGTCGCGATCGCCTCGTCGACGATCGGCGTCGCGCCGATGCTCGTCGCGAGCGCGCGCGCCGCGACCAGCGGATGGATGTCGCTGCGATCGGCGGCGTCGGCGAGCTCGCTCGCGCGCTCGTCGAGCACGCGACGGCTGGCGGCGAACTCGAGCCGCGCCGCGCGGCCGGCCGCGGCATCGGCGTCCCGGCGCGGCGCGAAGCGCTGGCGGCTCCGCTCGCTCACCCCGCTGAGCGAGCGCTCGCTGTCACCGACCACCGAGAGCTTCGACGGGAAGGTGCGGCCCAGATCGCGGCCGTCGACCGACAGCTGGTACAGCTCGCAGCCTTCGGGCAGCGCGGAGGCGTCGGAGTAGAGGATCGTGATGAAGGATTTGCCGCCGAGCGCGAACACGCAGTCGTAGCCGCGCATCGTCTCGGCGATGTCGACGGCCCGCGTCGGCAGGTTGCCGCGCCACAGGTAGTGATTGGTCGGAAACGGGATGTGCGCGGGCCACGACGAGCCGAACACCGGCGCGGCGAGCAGCTCGGCGAGGCGCACGACCTCCTTGTACGCGTCGTGGAAGGAGATCTCGTCGCCCGCGATGATCGCGACCTTGCCCGGCGCGACCTCCGTCAGCTCCTTCGCGAGCTGCGGCAGCGAGCCGGCGACGGGCCGGCGATCGACCTGCGAGGTGCGCGGCACGTGCACGGCGCTGCTCGCTTCCATCACGTCCATCGGCAGCGACAGGAACACCGGGCCGCGCGGCGGCGCCAGGCAGTCCTGGAAGGCACGATGCATCAGGATCGCGATCTGGTCGGGCGAGGTGATCTCGATCCCCCACTTGCATGCGGGTCGCGCGATCGAGACGAGATCGCCCTGCAGCAGCGGATCGGTGATCGCATGGCGCGAGTCCTGCTGCCCGGCCGTCACGACCAGCGGCGTGCCCGAAGTGTAGGCATTGAGCAGGTTGCCCATGCCGTGACCGAGGCCACCGGCCGTGTGCAGGTTGATGAAGCCGGGCTTGCCGGAGGCCTGCGCATAGCCGTCGGCCATCGCGACCACGCTCGCCTCCTGCAGGCCGAGCACGTAGTGCAGGCGCGGACGATCGGTCAGCGCGTCGATCAACGGCAGCTCGGTCGTGCCGGGATTGCCGAAGACGTATTCGCAGTGCTCGCTCTCGAGCACGTCGAGCAGGATATCGGCACCGGTGCGCATGATCATCGGATCGGTTCCTCGTGGTCGGCGGCATCCGCCGCCCGCTCTAGTGTGTAGGCAGGCGCAGCACGCCCTTGGCGATGATGTTGCGCTGAATCTCGTTGCTGCCGCCGTAGATCGTCGTCGGCCGCGCGCTGTAGTACGGGAACAGCGCATCCAGGCTGCCGTCCGCGGTCTCGACGCCGTCGATCTGCGCCGCCGCCTCGCCGCCGAGATCGAGAACGAACTCGGTGATCCGCTGGAAGGTCTCGCTCGCATGAATCTTCAGCAGCGAGACGTCCGCACCGGGCTCCTCGCCCCGCCTGATCTGATCGGCGAACGCCTTGTACAAAGCCTCCAGCGCACCGACGTCCAGCGCGTAGCGAGTGTAACGCGCCACGGTGACGGGATCTTCGGCCAGGCCGCGCGCGACGGCGAGCTCGGCCGCGCGCGTCAGCGCGCTCCGACAAGTCTTGGGGCTGCCGATGAAGAAGCGCTCGAAGCCGAGCAGCGTCTTGGCGATGGTCCAGCCGTCGTTCGGCGCGCCGACCAGGTTCGTGCAGGGCACGCGCACGTCGTCGAGGAAGACCTCGCAGAATTCCTGATCGCCGGCGATGTTGCGGATCGGGCGCACGGTGATGCCGGGGGTCGTGAAGTCGATCAGCAGGAAGCTGATCCCCGCCTGCGGCTTCGCGGCCGGATCGGTGCGCACGAGACAGAACATCTGGTTCGCGTCCTGCGCCATCGTGGTCCAGATCTTCTGCCCGTTGACGACGAATTCGTCGCCGTCGCGCACGGCGGTGGTGCGCAGCGACGCGAGATCGGAGCCGGCATTGGGCTCGGAATAACCCTGGCACCAGATGTGCTCGCCGGACAGTGCCTTCGGCAGATAGCGGGCCTTCTGTGCCGGCGTGCCGTGTCGCATCAGCAAGGGGCCGATCATGATGATGCCCTGGTCGGGTGTGCGCACGACGCCGAGGCGCTCGCGCTCTTCGATGAAGATCAGCAGCTTGTCCGGCGCGAGCCCCATGCCGCCGTGCTCGACGGGCCAGCCCGGCGCGGCGAAGCCGCGACGGTACAGCCGCGCATACCAGTCCTTGCACTGTGACCAGCGCGCACGATGACGCAGATTGCGCAGCTCGGGCGGATAGTTCGCCGCATGCCACTGCCTGACGATCCGTCGGAAAGTCTCGTTGTCGAGCGCGTTCCAGTCGCCGCCGGGCGGCGTGCGATCGGCGAGCGCGGGGTCGATCGCGGCCTGCGTTTCGCGCAGCGGCGCGATCGCGCCCTGGCTTCGCGCGCAGCGCGCGAGATGCGCCTCGGGACGACCGTGGCGCGCCGTGACGACGAGGGCGCGATTGACGTAGTGGCCGACGTCGCATTCCTCGGTGTAGCCGATCGCGCCGTGCAGCTGAATCGCTTCGCGCGCGATGCCGAGCAGCGCCGCGCCGCTGCGCTGGCACGCACGGCTCGCCCGCGCCTGCGCATCGACCGCGGACAGCCCGCCGTCGACGGCCGCGACGCAGTCGTCGACGACGGCCTCGGCGAGGCGCAGCGCGAGATACGCGTCGACGAGACGATGCTGCAGCGCCTGGAAGCTGCCGATCGCCTGGCCGAACTGCCGCCGCGTGCCGACGTAGTCGATCGTCATCTCGAACAGGCCCGCGGCGAGCCCGAGCTGATAGGCGCTCGCCGCGAGCTCGGCGGCGATCCTTGCCGCCTGCAGCGCGCGGCGCGCGGCCTCGCCGCGCAGGATCACGCGCGCCGCGCTGGCGCGCAGCGCGAGCCGCGCGTTATGCGTCGCGTCGGCGAGCGCGCGCGGCGTGAGCGCCAGCCCGGGCGCGCCCGCACGCAGATGGCAGAGTACGGGCTCGCCCGCGAGCGTCGCCGGCAGCAGCCACGCGTCCGCGTCCGGCCCCAGCGGCACGGCGTCGAGCACGCCGGTGAGCGCGAAGCCGGCGGAAGACTCGCTCGCGCGCAGCGTCGCGAACGCCTGCGCCTCGTCGAGGCTGCCGAGCGCGGCGACGATCAGCTGCTCACCGTCGAGCAGCGCCGCGAGCGTCTCGCGCTCCTCGGCGGCGTGTGCGAGCACGCTGGCCGCGGCGATCGCCGTCTCGACGAAGGGCTCGGGCGCGGCCGCGCTGCCGAGCGCGCGCGCCAGGATCGCCGCGCCCTGTGCGCCGAGCTCGAGACCGCCCTGCGCGGCGGGGACGGCGACGCCGAGCCAGCCGAGCTCCGCCATCGCGCGCCACGCGGCGCGATCGCCAGTGCCGCCGGCCTCGCGCAGCGCACGCAAACGGCTGCGCGGCAGCGCGCGCCTGCAGAAGTCGCGCGCACTCTCGCCGAGCAGCGACAGGAGCTGCGCGCGTTCTTCGCGGTGAGTCACCGCGTTCATGGCGCGGCGTAGGGCACCGCGGCGTCCGCGGGCTTCCAGATGGGATACGCGGCCGGCTCGGTCTGCTCTTCGAGCAGATGACCGACCAGTCCGGCGCAGCGCGCGATCAGGTTGAGGCCGCGCGCAATCGTCGGCGGAT
>JBFWSI010000410.1:0-4316 GCA_050248455.1 Gammaproteobacteria bacterium
CCATCTGATCGAGGATCGTGCGCGAATCGACGCGCGAGGACACCTGGAAGGCGATGCGGCTCGGGATGTTGGCCTTGATGAGGCCGGTAATGACGTCGACCGACGGTCGTTGCGTCGCGAGGATCAGGTGGATGCCCGCGGCGCGCGCCTTCTGCGCGAGACGCGCGATCAGCTCTTCGACCTTCTTGCCGACCGTCATCATCATGTCGGCGAGCTCGTCGACGATGACGACGATGTACGGCAACGTGCCCAGCGGCTGTGCGGTCTCGCCCTCGGCCTTGCGCTTGAACAACGGATCGAGGATCGGCATGTCGTCCTCGATCGCGTCGAGCACCTTGCGGTTGTAGCCGCCGATGTTGCGCACGCCCAGCGCCGCCATCAGCTTGTAGCGGCGCTCCATCTCGCCGACGCACCAGCGCAGCGCGTTCGCCGCTTCCTTCATGTCGGTGACGACCGGCGCGAGCAGGCCCGGAATGCCTTCGTAGACCGAGAGCTCGAGCATCTTCGGGTCGATCATGATGAGCCGCACGTCGTTCGCGGTCGACTTGTACAGCAGGCTCAGGATCATCGCGTTCAGCGCGACGGACTTGCCCGAGCCCGTGGTGCCGG
The DNA here is from genome assembly GCA_050248455.1 of Gammaproteobacteria bacterium. Classification (GTDB taxonomy): domain Bacteria; phylum Pseudomonadota; class Gammaproteobacteria. The sequence continues at coordinate 610 of JBFWSI010000410.1, forward strand.
CGACCAGCAGATGCGGCATGCGCGCGAGATCGACGACCGAGGGCTTGCCCGCGATGTCCTTGCCGAGCGCGAGCGTCAGGCGCGATTCGCTTTCCTCGTATTCGCGCGACTTCAGGATTTCCGACAGGCTCACGACTTCGCGGCGCTCGTTCGGGATCTCGAGGCCGACGACTGACTTGCCCGGGATCACTTCGACGACGCGCACGCTGACCGTCGACAGCGAGCGCGCGAGATCCTTGGCGAGGTTGGTGATCCGGCTCGCCTTCACGCCCGGCGCCGGCATCAGCTCGAAACGCGTGATGACGGGGCCCGGCAGCACCGCGGTGACCTGCGCTTCGATGCCGAAGTCCTTGAGCTTCAGCTCCACCTGGCGCGACATCGCTTCGAGGGCCTCGGCCGAATAGCCGACGATGGACGCGCGCGGCGCGTCGAGCAGCGACAGCGGCGGCAGCGCGGTGTCGGCATCGACCTCGAAGAGCCTCGACTGCTTTTCCTTCTCGACGCGCAGGCTCGGCTCGATCTCGATCACCTTCGGCTCGATGCGCGGCGGCGCACGCAGCTCCTGGCGCTCGACTTCCTGTTCGACGATCGCGACGCGCTCGCGCCGGTGCTGCTCGCGATCGACGCGCTCGCGCAGGCCCTCGGCGCGCAGCATCGCCCATTCCCAGGCGGCGAGCGTCCATGCGCCGGTGGTGTCGACGAGCTTGAGCCAGGACAGATTGGTCAACAGCGTGAGGCCGGTGAGGAAGACCGCGAGCATCAGCAGCACGCCGCCGAGTTCGCCGCACAGCGCGATGAGGCCACGGCCGACGACGTCGCCGAGGATGCCGCCCGCGCGATGCGGCAGCTCGGGATAAGCCCCGTGCGAGCGCACCCACAGCAGCGCGCAGCCGGTGCTCAGGGCCATCAGGAAGCCCGTCACGCGGATCGACAACCACGCATAGTCCGGCGCCTCGCCGGTCTGGCGCGCATGGCGATAGAAGCGATAGCCGCCGTAGACGACGGCGAGCGGCACGAAATACGCGAAGCGCCCGCACAGGTACATCAGGACGTCGGCGAGCCAGGCGCCGAACACGCCGCCCCGGTTGTGGATGTCGGGCTGCCCGTAGCCCGTGTGCGACCAGCCCGGATCGTCGGGGTGATAGGTCCAGAGGGCGATGAGCACGAACAGCGCGATGCCGCCGGCCGCGATGAGGACCCCTTCCTTGAGCCGTTGCCAGACGTGGACCCCGACCTGATCGGCGACGCTGGGCTGTCGCCGGATTGCCTGCGCCATAATCTAATTCCGTGTCTTCGAATGATCGTTTAAGCGGCTGTCCTACATGAGAATTTGCATCATACCTCCAGTGCGATCTCATGACTACCGCGACAACGGTAAAAGCGCGGCTGCTCGCGGTGCCGTCGAGACGTCGGGGATGACGGCTCAAGCGCCTGATCTGCCTCTCGAAGTTGTGGGCGCGCTAGCGGCCCACCGCGACCGTACCCCTTCGGCGAAACGCCGCGGTTTCCTGCGTCCGCGTCGGCGAGATCCGGACAAGGCACTGTTCGCGTTCGAGATCCCCACGGACGCGGACGCGCGGCGTCGCGGCGCGCTGCCCCGACCTGGCCCGCCCGTTTCTCGTTCTTCCCGGCAGTCCCCGCCTGCGTTCGGATATCCGCCCCCCGCATCGATAAGCCCGGTCCAAATCTGCTACGGTGCCGTTCCCGTTACGCCGCGCGCCGCCGGCGGCGCCTCATCCGCAGCACGAATCAGATCCATGACACGCAAGAGCACTTATCGCGTCACCTTCCACAACCAAGGCAAGGTCTACGAAATCTATGCCCGCAAGGTGGCCCAGGGCGGGCTCCTCGGCTTCGTCGAAATCGAGGACATCGTGTTCGGCGAGAAGACCACGGTCGTCGTCGATCCCAGCGAGGAGCACCTGAAATCCGAATTCCAGGGCGTCAAGCGCACCTACATCCCGATGCACGCGGTGGTGCGCATCGACGAGGTCGAGAAGACCGGGCAGAGCAAGATCACCGAGGGAGCAGCCCGCGGCGAGAAGATCACGCCGTTCCCGCTGTTCACGGGCCATCCCGAACCCAAGGGCTGAGCCATCGCCACGCTGACGGTAGAAGTCGTCCCCTCGCTGGGCGAAGTCCCGGCCGCCGCGTGGAACGCGCTGGCCGGCACCGACGATCCCTTCCTGCGCCACGAGTTCCTCCACGGGCTCGAGCGCCATCGCTGCCTCGACGATCACGGCTGGTATCCGCAGCACCTGCTCGCGCGCGACGGCGAGCGCCTCGTCGGCGCGCTGCCGCTCTATGCGCGCGACAACTCGCAGGGCGAGTTCGTCTTCGACTGGAGCTGGGCCGAGGCCTGGCAGCGCGCAGGCGGTCGCTACTATCCGAAGCTCGTCACCGCCGTGCCCTTCACGCCCGTCGCCGGCCGGCGCCTGCTGCTCGACGAGACGGCCGCCGCGGCCGCGACGATTGCGCAAACGCTGATCGCCGGCGCGCGCGCGCTGGCCGCGGAGATCGACGCCTCGTCCTGGCACTGCCTGTTTCCCACCGATGCGCAGCTGCCGCTGCTCCAGGGCGAGGATCTGCTGCTGCGCGAAGCCTGCCAGTACCACTGGTACAACCCGGGCTACGCGGACTTCGAGGCCTTTCTCGCCGGGCTGTCGTCGAAGCGGCGCAAGGAAATCCGGCGCGAGCGGCGCGAAATCGCCGACAGCGGCCTGACGATCGAAGTGCTCGAAGGACGCGCGATCACGGCCGCGCACTGGCGCGTGTTCCATCGTTTCTACCGCGACACCTTCGCGCGCAAGTGGGGCGAGCCGCGGCTGACGCTCGCCTTCATGCAGAGCCTGAGCGAGACGCTGCCCGAGGCGCCCGTGCTCGTGCTCGCGCGCGACGGCGACGAATACGTCGCGGGCGCTTTCGCGCTGCGCGGCGGCGACACGCTCTACGGCCGACACTGGGGTTGCACGCGCTACGTGCGCCACCTGCACTTCGAGCTGTGCTACTACCGCTTCATCGACTACGCGATTGCGCGCGGTCTCGCGCACTTCGACGCCGGCGCCCAGGGCGAGCACAAGGTGCCGCGCGGCTTCGTGCCGATCCGGACCTGGTCCGTGCACTGGCTGCGCGATCCCGGCTTCCGGCGCGCGGTCGCCGACTTCCTGCGGCGCGAGACCCTCGCCGTCGAACGCTACGTCGAGGACGTCGCCGCGCACACGGCCTATTCCCGCGAACCGCGCTCGTGACGCGCGGCACGCCGCATTTCTACTGGATCGCCGCGCACCGCTACGGTCCGTGCCTGCCGCCGGTCGATCAGGCGCTGGAAGACCCGAATGGCCTGCTCGCCGCGCACGGCGATCTCGCCCCCGCGACCTTGCTCGACGCCTACCGCCGCGGCGTCTTTCCGTGGTACTCGGTCGGCCAGCCGATCCTGTGGTGGTCGCCGGATCCGCGCGCGGTGTTCTACCCGGCCGAGTTTCACGTCTCGCGCTCGCTCGCCCGCACGTTCCGGCGCGGGCGCTACGAGGTGACGGTGGATCGCGACTTCGCCGGCGTGGTGCGCGGCTGCGCCGCCCCGCGCCGGTCCGGCGAGGGCACCTGGATCACGGCGCAGATGTTCGCCGCCTACACCGCGCTGCATGCGCTCGGTCATGCGCATTCCTTCGAGTGCCGGCACGACGGCGAGCTGGTCGGCGGCATGTACG
>JBFWSI010000411.1:0-4302 GCA_050248455.1 Gammaproteobacteria bacterium
CCCCTTGAAATGCCCGTTGAAATGGCGGTCGAAACGCTTGTCATTGCCGGGCGCGGCGCTATGATGCCGCGACGGGTTCGCCAACGGCGCCCGTTCGCGGGACCGCATGGCAGCGCGCCCCGCTGCGCGAAGGGAGGCCGGTTTTGAGGATAGCACTGCTCGAAGACGACCAGGACCAGGCGGTCCTGTTCATGGAATGGCTGAAGGCGGCCGGGCACAGCTGCGAGCATTTCAAGTCCGGCAAGATCTTCGTCCGCAACATCAAGCGCGACAGCTTCGACGCGCTGATCCTCGACTGGATGATCCCCGACATGGACGGCTACGAAGTGCTGGGCTGGGTGCGCCAGAACTTCGACTGGCCGATTCCCGTGGTCTTCGTCACCGCCAAGGACGACGAGGACGACATCGTGCGCGCGCTGGAACAGGGCGCGGACGACTACATCGTCAAGCCGGCCAAGCAGCGCGAGCTGGTGGCCCGGATCAGCGCCGTCGCGCGCCGCGTGTCGCCGATCGACGAGGCGCAGACCGCGATCGATTTCGAGCCCTTCCACATCGACCTCGCCAACCACGAGGTGAAGAAGGACGGCCAGCGCGTCGACGTCACGCAGAAGGAATACGAGCTGATCGTGTTCCAGTTCCGGAACATCGGTCGCGTGCTGTCGCGCGCGCACATCCTCGAGAGCGTGTGGGGCCGCAATCCCGATATCAACACGCGCACCGTCGACACCCACGTCAGCCGCATCCGCACCAAGCTCGCGCTCGCCGCGGAAATGGGCTGGAAGCTGTCATCGATCTACCAGCACGGCTACCGGCTCGAACGCCTGAACCACGCCTGAGCGGCGATCCGCCGCCGCCTCTGCGCACGTCGCCACCGCGGACTTGGGCGGATTGCCCCGCTGAGCTAGAATTCGCGCGGCGCCCGCGTGCGCCTGCGGCCGAAATTCCGCGCGAATCGCGGGCATTTCACGATCGAAGCCCGGCCCGGCAAGCCGGCAGCATCCCCCGGCAGAGCGCCATGACATATTCGATACACCAGCGTCGACCGAGCGTCGGCGTGCGCATTGGTTCCGTCATCGTCGGCGGCGGCCACCCGGTCGTCGTACAGTCGATGACGAACACGGACACCGCGGACGCGGCCGGCACCGCCAGGCAGGTCCAGCAGCTCGCCGCGGCAGGCTCCGAGCTCGTGCGCATCACCGTCAACACCGAGGAAGCCGCGGCGGCCGTCCCGCGCATCCGCGAGATGCTGGACGCCGTCGGCTGCCGCGTGCCCTTGATCGGGGATTTCCACTACAACGGCCATCAGCTGCTGACGAAGTACCCGGGCTGCGCCGAAGGGCTCGGCAAGTACCGCATCAATCCCGGCAACGTCGGCTTCGGTCGCAAGCGCGACGCGCAGTTCGCGACGATGATCGAGACCGCGCTGCGCTACGACAAGCCCGTGCGCATCGGCGTCAACTGGGGCAGCCTGGACCCGGCGCTGGTGGTGCAGATGATGGACGACAACGCGAAGCTCGCGGAGCCGAAGAGCGCCGCCGAAGTGACGCGCGAAGCGCTGATCCAGTCGGCGCTGATCAGCGCCGCGAAAGCCGAAGAGATCGGCCTGCCGCGCAATCGCATCGTGCTCTCCTGCAAGGTCAGCGGCGTGCAGGATCTGATCGCGGTGTATTCCGATCTCGCTGCGCGCTGCGACTACGCGCTGCACCTCGGCCTCACCGAGGCCGGCATGGGCTCGAAGGGCATCGTCGCCTCGGCGGCGAGCATGGGCATCCTGCTGCAGCAGGGCGTCGGCGATACGATCCGCGTCTCGCTGACACCGGAGCCGGGCGGCGATCGCGCGAAGGAAGTCGTCGTCGCGCAGGAGATCCTGCAGACCATGGGCATCCGCTCGTTCACGCCGCTGGTCACCGCCTGCCCCGGCTGCGGCCGCACCACGAGCACGGTGTTCCAGGAGCTGGCCGAGGACATCCAGGCCTACGTCCGCACGCAGATGCCGATCTGGCGGGAGCAGTATCCCGGCGTCGAGAACATGAGCCTCGCGGTGATGGGCTGCGTCGTCAACGGCCCGGGCGAGAGCAAGCACGCGAACATCGGGATCAGCCTGCCGGGCACCGGCGAGGCGCCGTCGGCCCCCGTCTTCATCGACGGCGAGAAGGTGATGACCTTGCGCGGTGAGCGCATCGCCGAGGAATTCAAGGCGCTGGTCGACGGCTACGTCCGCTCGCACTACGGGGCCGAGGCCCACGCCGACGCCAGCGCCTGAGCGGGCGCCGCGCTTGAACATCCACGTCGCCGGGATCTGCGGCACCTTCATGGCCGGGCTCGCGCACATCGCGCGCGCCGCCGGCCATCACGTCACGGGCTCCGACCGTAACGTCTATCCGCCGATGAGCGACTTCCTGCGCGAGGCCGGCATCCGCGTGCACGAAGGCTGGGATCAGGCGGCGCTGCCTGCCGACACCGAGCTCGTCGTCATCGGCAACGCGCTGAGCCGCGGCAATCCGCTGGTCGAGGCGGTGCTCGATCGCGGGCTGCGCTATACCTCGGGCGCACAGTGGATCGCCGAGCACGTGCTGCACGGTCGCGAGGTGATCGCCGTCGCCGGCACGCACGGCAAGACGACGACGACGGCGATGATCGCATGGATCCTCGAGTGTGCCGGGCTCGCACCGGGCTTCCTCGTCGGCGGCATCCCGCAGGATTTTGCAGTCCCGGCGCGCCTCGGCGCAGGCCGACACTTCGTCATCGAGGCCGACGAGTACGACACAGCCTTCTTCGACAAGCGTTCGAAGTTCGTCCATTACCGACCTACGCTCGCGCTGCTGAACAACCTCGAATACGACCACGCCGACATCTTTCCCGATCTCGCCGCGATACAGACGCAGTTCCATCACCTGCTGCGCACGGTGCCCGCACGCGGCACGGTGCTGTGGCAGGCTCAGGACGCGAATCTCGCGGCGGTCATCGCCCGTGGTTGCTGGAGCCGCCAGCTCCGCTTCGGGGAGGACGCAGGAGACTGGCAACTCGAGGAAACCGCGGACGGCGGCTACGCGGTCGTGCCGCCGGACGGCGCGGCGCAGGCGCTGCGCCTCGCGCTGCCCGGCCGGCACAACGCGCTCAATGCCGTCGCCGCGCTCGCGGCGGCAGCGACTGCAGGCGTATCGCTCGCGATGGCCCTCGACGCGCTGGCCCGCTTCGGCGGCGTCAAGCGGCGCCTCGAGCTGCGCGGCAACGTGGCGGGCATCGCCGTCTACGACGACTTCGCGCATCACCCGACCGCGGTCGCCGCGACGATCGCCGCGCTGAAGCGCCGCCTGCACGACGGTCGCGTGATCGCGGTGCTAGAACCCCGCTCGAACACGATGCGCGCGGGCGTCCATCACGAAGCGCTGGGCGCGTCGCTGGCCGCGGCCGACGTCGTCTGGTTGTACGAGCCGCCTAATCTCGGCTGGCGAGCCGGCGAGGCGATCGCCGAGCTCGGCGCACGCGCGCACGTCGCCACGAGCGTCACGGCCATCGTCGAAGCCCTCGTCGCCTCGCTGGTCGCCGGCGATCACGTGCTCGTGATGAGCAACGGCGGCTTCGAGCAGATTCACGCGCGGCTGCTCGCGGCGCTCGCCGCCCGCCATCAGGCCGCCGAGCAATGAAGGACGGCGACGCACGCGACGCGCTGCCGCTCTTTCCGCTGCACGCGGTCCTGTATCCCGGCGGGCGCCTGCCCTTGCGCATCTTCGAGCCACGCTATGTCGGGCTGATCCGCGATTGCATGCGCGACGGCCGCGGCTTCGGCGTGACGCCGATCCGCCGCGGCGGCGAAGCGGGCACGCCGGCCGAGCCCTGGCCGCTGGGCACCTGCGCCGAGATCACCGATTTCGATCAGGGTCCGGACGGACTCCTGCACATCCTCGTCACGGGCACATGGCGTTTTCGGCTGCACACGTATCGCGCGACGCAGGAGGGTCTGCTGCGCGGGGAGGTCGAGCGGATCGAGGACGAGGCCGCTACGCCCTTGCCTCCGGAATTCGACCAGTTGAAGGCCGTACTTCAGAAAGTGCTTGAGCTGGAATCCGATACCGGCGGCCCGTCACCGCAGCTGCCGGCCGACCCGTCGATGATCGTCTACCGGCTGCTCGAACGACTGGCCTTCCCGCTGACGGTCAAGCTCGAAATCCTCGAGAGTCCGCGGCTCGCACATCGGATCGAACGCTGCCATCAGGCACTGCTGCAGATGATGCAGGCGCGCGAGCGCTGAGCGTGGCCCGCGTTTCGCCGCGGCACTCGCCGCGCTTCCGCGTAGTGCTT
>JBFWSI010000412.1:0-4299 GCA_050248455.1 Gammaproteobacteria bacterium
GCGAAGTGACGAGCCTGTTCCGCGCGCCGTTCGCGTGGGCCGTGCTCGCCGGCCTGCAGTTCGTGCTCGCTTACCAGTTCCTCGCGCAGCTCGACATCTTCGACGAGCTGCAGCCGCGGCTCGCGCGCCTCGCCGCGCCGCCCGGCGTGACGCAGCTCGTCGTGCAGCCGCTGCTCGTGACGGTCGCGATGCTGCTGCTGTTCATCGTGCCGGCGTTGACGATGCAGTCGCTCGCCGGGGAACGGCGCGCCGGCACGCTCGCGCTGTGGTACAGCTCGCCGATCGCGCTGCGCACGCTGGTCGGCGGCAAGTTCATCGGCGTGCTGTGCCTGCTCGCCGTGCCGTGGGCGAGCACGGCGCTGATGCCGTTCACGCTCGCCTGGGGCACGGCGCTGGATTTCGGCACGCTGGCGGCGGGGCTGCTCGGGCTCGCGCTGCTGATGATGGCAGCGGCGGCGATCGGCCTCTTCTTCTCGGCCTTGACGAGTCAGCCGACGCTCGCCGCGCTCGGCGGCTTCGCCTGCCTGATGTTCCTGTGGATGTGCGACTGGTCCGGCCGCCTCGACGGCGAGCCGACGCTGTTCACGCAGCTGTCGATGATGAACCACTTCCAGAACTTCGTGCGCGGCTACGTCGACAGCGCCGATCTCGCGTACTTCCTGCTCGTGACCGTCGGCGCGCTGGCGCTGACCGTGTGGCGTCTCGATGGCGACCGGCGCGCGCTCTGACGTGCGCGGCCTGTGGCGCCGGCGCCTGGGCTATGCGGGCACGGGCCTCGCGATCCTCGTCGTCACGGGCTGGCTGCTCGCGCTCGCGGTCGAACACCGGCGCGGTGCCGACTGGAGCTCGACGCAGCGGCACACGCTGACGGCGGCGAGCCGCGAGGCGCTGAAGGCAATCGTGGGGCCGATCGAGGTCACGGTCTATCTGCCGCAACAGCACGGCGGGCGCGAGCGCGCGCAGGAGCTCGTCGCCCGCTACCAGCGCGTGCGCGAGGACATCCGGCTGCGCTTCGTCGCGCCGGCCGACGCGGTCGAGACGATGCGCGCGGAGAATCTGCGCGAAGGCGAGATGGCCATCGCGATCCCCGGCGAGCACGGCGAGCGCCGCGAGCTCATCCAGGCCTACACCGAGCGCGAGTTCACTAACGCGCTCGCGCGTCTCGCGCGGGCCGATGAACAGTGGATCGTGTTCGTCACGGGTCACGGCGAGCGCAGTCCCGCGCGGGCAGCGAACTTCGATCTCTCGGACTGGGCGAAGGTGCTCGGCAAGCGCGGCCTGAAGGTGCAGGAGCTCAATCTCGCCGCACAGGGCGTGGTGCCGGACAACACGCGCCTGCTGGTGCTCGCGAGCCCGCAGCTCGATCTGCTGCCCGGGGAAGTCGCCGCGATCGAAGCCTGGCTCGGTCGCGGCGGCGCGCTGCTGTGGCTGATGGAGCCCGCCCTGCCGCCGAGCCTCGCGCCGCTGGCGCGGACGCTGGGCATCACGCCGCTGCCGGCGACGATCGTCGATCCCGCGACGACGCGCCTCGGCATCGACAATGCGGCGGTCGCGGTCGTCACGGCCTACGACGAGACGCCGGCCGTCGCGGGTTTCTCTGCGACGGTGCTGCTGCCCTATGCCGTGCCGCTCGAGGCCGCGGACGACGCCGGCTGGCAGGCCGCGCGGCTGTTCGCGAGCGGCGCCGAGGCCTGGGGCGAGACGGGTACGCTCGCGGGATCCGTCGCGCGCGACGATACCGATCGCGCCGGTCCGCTGTCGCTCGCTTACGCGTTGACGCGCAAGATGCAGCGCGTGATCGTGATCGGTGACGGCGACTTCCTGTCCAACACCTGGCTCGGCAACGGCGGCAACCGCGATCTCGGCGTGCGCCTCGTCGAATGGTTGACGCACAACGACGCACTGGTGGACGTCGCATCGACGCCGGCGCCGGATACCGTGCTGAGGCTCGCGCGCTGGCAGACGATGGTGATCGCCTTCGGCTTCCTGTTCGTGCTGCCGCTCGCCTTCGCGGCGAACGGCCTGTGGCTGTGGTGGCGAAGGCGCACGGCGTGAGGAAGGAGATCGATGCCTGAGCTGCCCGAAGTCGAAACCACGCGCCGCGGCGTCGCGCCGCACGTGACGGGTGCGCGAGTCTCCGCGGCGATCGTGCGCGACCATCGCATGCGCCAGCCGGTGCCCGTCGATCTCGATGCGCTGCTGCGCGGACAGAGATTGCGCGAGGTGAGGCGCCGCGCGAAGTACCTGCTCTTCGACTTCGAGCGCGGCACGCTGATCGTGCATCTCGGCATGTCGGGCTCGCTGCGCGTGCTCGCACCGGCGGCGCCGCCGCAGCTCCACGATCACGTCGATCTCGTGTTCGACGACGCGGTGTGCCTGCGCCTGCGCGATCCGCGGCGTTTCGGTCTCGTGCTGTGGTGGGCGGGCGACCCCGTCACGCATCCGCTGCTCGCGGCGCTCGGGCCTGAGCCCTGGGATCCGCGCTTCAATGCGGACTACCTGAGCGAGCTCGCGCAGTCGCGTCCGGGGGCGGTAAAGAACTTCGTGATGGACGGCCACGTGGTCGTCGGCGTCGGCAACATCTATGCGAGCGAGTCGCTGCATCGCGCCGGCATCCACCCGACGCGCCCGGCGCGCCGCGTGAGTCACGCGCGCTACGGCCTGCTGGTCGACGCGGTGCGCGAGGTGCTCGAGGCCGCGATCGGCCACGGCGGCACGACCCTGCGCGACTTCACGCGCGACGACGGCAAGCCGGGTTATTTCCGCAACGAGCTGCGCGTCTACGATCGCGCCGGCCAGCGCTGCCTGCGCTGCGGCGAAGGCGAAATCCGGCAAAAGGTGATCGGCCAGCGCATGAGCTACTTCTGCCCGGCCTGCCAGCGCTGAGCGCAGATCGCGGGTTGCGCGCTGCTTTTTGCCATCGAGAACACCGAGGGATGAATTGCGCTGCGCGCTGCCACGGAGAACACAGAGGGCGAAGGAGATTTGGCGTGGCCGCGGCTCAGCCCACTCTCCATTCCTCTTTGTTCTCGTTGTTCTCGGTGGCCATATCGACATTCCGGCGACGATATCGCCTCAATCACGTTGCACGTAGGCTTCTCCGTCCAGCCACAGTGCGCCGTTCGGCTCGTTCGGATTCATCACCAGCACGCGGCGCTCGCTGCCGCCGTCGTCGTAGTCGATGACGAGCGCGAGGCCGTCGATGCGATGGCGGCCGCGCCGTGCACCGCGGTTCGCGGTGGTCGCGACACTGGTGTCGGCGAGCGCGGCGCCGGCAGGCGCAGCCGCGGTGGGCGGCGGTGATGCAGCGGCAACGGGCACAGCGTCGCTCGGCAATTCGGGCGCGACGCTCGCGAACTGCGCGAACGGCAGCCGCGTCACCGAAGCCGCCGCGGGACAGGACGCAAACCCCTGCGCGGCAAGCTGACTCGTGATCTGGTCGACCGGCTGCGCGAGCTGTTGACGCTGCGCCGGATACGCATCGAGCTCAGGCAGGCGCGCGCGAATGCGATCGACCCCGTGCGTCGCGTGCCAGTCGTCGATCCTGCGGCGCTGTTCGGGCGCGAAACCGCCCGCCGCCGCGCACTCGCCCGCGAGGCGATCGAAGGCGCCGACGACGACCGCCGCGTGGAGATAGGCGTCGCTGGTGACGGGAACCGGCGCGGCCTGCATCTCGGCGGCACCGGCGAGCAAGACGAGAAAAATCGGCAAGCGCATGCGACTGTTCCTTGTCGTGACGTAGTTCCTTCGTAGGTCGGCGTTCCCTGATATGCCGATTGATTCAGCTACGGAGAACACCGAGAACACGGAGGAAGATGAAAAGGGATTAGTTGCGCTTCGCGCGACCACGGAGAACACGAAGAACACGGAGGGAAGAGAGGGATTGGACCTGTGCCTCCGCCGCTCATCCGTGATCATGGGCACCGGCGTTACGGAGGCTCCATCAATCTATTTCTTTCTCCGTGTTCTCCGTGGTCGCGCGAAGCGCAAATTCGCGTGTCGTGCCCGGCCGGGCTCAGCCGACGCGGTCTTCCTGCATGCGCATCGCGACCTTCAGGTGCTTGTACTTCCACTCGCCGTTGATCTTCACGTACTCGTCGTCGTAGCGCAGCGCGAACCACTGCTTCTTGCCGGTGTCGGTGAAGTCCCACGGCCCCATGATGTACCACACGCCGGTGGCCCGATTGCCGTTGACGGTGATCAGCGGGTTCATCATGTTGTGCTGTGAGAAGTTGAACATCTTCTGGAAATTGCGGAACAGCTCCCGGATCGCCGCATGGCCGACGGCCTTGCCGAAGT
>JBFWSI010000413.1:0-4296 GCA_050248455.1 Gammaproteobacteria bacterium
AGCTCGGTCTCGGCGATCTTCGTCAGGTCGTCGACCTTCACGGTGATGCTGTGCACGTGCGTGCCGCCGAAGAGGCGGATCAGGCCGGTGGTCAGCGGGATGAAGACGACGTCGTCCTGATCGCTGCCGAACATCGACGCGCCTTTCGAGCCGAGCACGCCGATGACTTCGAAGGGCACGTTGCGCAGGAGCACGAAGCGCCCGATCGGATCCTCGCCGTTCGCGAACAGCTGCTTGACGACGGTGCTGCCGAGCACCACGACCGGCGCATAGCCCGTCAGGTCGCGCTCGGTGAAGAAGGAGCCCGCGCTCAGCGGCCAGTCGCGCATGATGTCCATCGCCGGCCAGGCGCCGGTGACGGTCGTCATGTAGTCCGCATTGCCGTAGCGCGCGGTGTAGCGCGAGCTGCGCTCGGGCAGCACGTAGTCGACGTTCGGGATCTCGGCGATCGCCTTGGCGTCGTCGACGGTCATCGTCACGATGTCGCCGCCGCCGCGGAAGCCCATCGCGCCGGGCCGCACGATCAGCAGATTGGTGCCCATCGCCGAAATCTGCTCCATGACCTTGCGCGTGCTGCCGCTGCCGATGGCGAGCATCGTCACCACCGAGGCGACGCCGATCACGATGCCGAGCAGGGTCAGCGCCGTGCGAAAGAAGTTCGCGCGCAGCGCCCGCAGCGCCATCTTGGTCGACTCGAGGATCTCCGGCACGACGCCGGGCGCGCCGACCGCGGCGAAGGCCGTCGCCGGCGCGGCCGGGGGTGCGAGCGGCCGCCCGTCGTCGACGATGCGCCCGTCGCTGATCCGGATCACGCGGTCGGCTTCGCGCGCGAGCGCCTCGTCGTGCGTGATGAGGATGATCGTGCGGCCCGCCGCGTGCAGCTCCTTCAGCAGCGCCATCACTTCGCGGCCGGAGTGGCTGTCGAGCGCGCCGGTCGGTTCGTCGGCAAGCACGACCGGCGGATCGTTCATCAGCGCACGCGCGATCGCGACGCGCTGCTGCTGGCCGCCGGACAGCTCGCCCGGCCGGTGGCTCGCGCGATCGCCGATGCCGAGCTGGGCCAGCAGCGCCCGGGCGCGGCCGATGCGCGCATCGTGCGGCAGCCCGGCGTAGACCGCGGGAATCTCGACGTTCTCCTCGGCCGTCGCGGTCGCGATCAGGTTGTAGCGCTGGAACACGAAGCCGAAGGTGTTGCGCCGGAGCGCGGCGAGGCCGTCGCCGTCCAGCGTCGCGACGTCGACGCCGTCGACTCTGTAGCGGCCGGCGGTCGGCCGGTCGAGGCAGCCGATCACGTTCATCAAGGTCGACTTGCCGGAGCCGGACTGGCCCATGATCGCGACGAACTCGCCCGACCAGATCGCGAGCGAGCAGTCGTCGAGCGCGCGCACCACGGCCGCGCCCGCCGCGTAGTGGCGACTGACGTTCTCGAGCTCGATCAGCGGCTGCATCGGCGGCGGCACCGCTTCACAGGCGCGGCGGCATGCGCATCGTCGGCGTCGCCGCGGAGCCGGCAGCGGCCGGCAGCAGGACCCGATCGCCGGCGTCCAGGCCGTCGAGCACGGCGGCGACGCGACGGTTGCGGATGCCGATGTGGATCACGCGCGACTCGACGCCGGCCGGTGTCTTCAGCTGCACGCGATGGGCCTCGCCCGCCGCCGTGTCCGCGTCCGCCACGCGCTCGCGCAGCGCGGCGAGCGGCACCAGCGGCACGTCCTCGGCGCGACCGAGCACGAAGAAGACCTGCACGCTCATGCCCGTCATCAGCCGCCGATCGCTGTTGTCGACGTCGATCAGCGCGTTGTAGAGCACGACCTCGTTGATCACTTCGGGCGAGGGCAGCACCTGGCGCACCGTGCCCTGCCAGCGCTCGTCCATCGCGCCCAGCGTGGTGAAATACGCCGCCTGGCCCGGCGTGATGCGCATGACGTCCGCCTCGGCGACCTGCGCGCGCACCGTCATGCGATCGAGATCCGCGAGCTGGACGATCACGGGCGCGGACTGCACCGCGTTCAGCGTCTGTCCTTCCTGCGCGCTCTGCAGCACCACCGTGCCGTCGATCGGCGCGTAGATCTTCGTGAAGGTGAGGTTGGTGCGATCGCCGTCCAGGGTCGACTGCGCTTCCTCGATCTGCGCCTTCAGCGAGGCCGCGCGCGCCTCGGCGGTCTTCCAGCTCGTCTCGCTGTCCTCGAGCGCTTCCTGGCTCACGGCCTGCTCGGCGATGAGCCGGCGATTGCGCTCGTAGACGCGCCTGGCGAAGCGAATCTGCGCTTCCTGCTCGGCGAGCTGCGCGCGCAGCGTGCGCAGGCGCGCCTCGTCGGCCTGTACGCGCGCCTCGTAGACGCGTGGGTCGATCTCGGCGAGCAGATCGCCCTTCTTCACGACGTCGCCGATCTCGACGTGGACGCGCTTCAACTGACCGGACACCTGCGCGCCGACGTCGACGTACTCGCGCGTCTCGAGCTTGCCCTGGGCGGTGACGACGTCCTCGACCGTGCCGCGCGTAATCGTCGCGGCCGTGCCCAGCCCGGGCTGCGCGGCCTTGTCGGCAGCCTGCATGCGATACCACGCGGCGCCGCCGCCCAGCATCAGCAGCAGCAGGATCCAGCCCGCGAATCTGCGGGAACGACGGGGAGCGGCGATCATGGACGTTCTCGTTGGTGTGACGGACTAGCCTGGCGCAGCGGCATACGCGATCGGGACGGACCGGCGAAGTCGGCGCGAGTTCACCGGTGCGCGCATGGTAAGGCAGTCGGTCGCGGGACGGCAGCATCGTTTACGCATCGTGACGCACGAGGCTGCGTACGGCCGGAGTCGTCTGGCAATCGGCCGCCATGTCGGGTAGGGTCGAGGCGGATGAGCCGCGGTCCCTTCGCCCGATGACACCCGTCGAAGCGCATACGAGCCTGCCGCTGCTGCGCGAGCTGCTCGTGTTCCTCGGCATCGCCGGCGTGCTGATCCCGCTCGTGCGTCGTCTGCATTTCAGCCAGGTTCTCGCCTTCCTGATCGCCGGCACCGCGATCGGCCCCTACGGCCTCGGCAGCCTCGTCGCCGCCGATTCCTGGCTGCGCAGCTTCGTCATCACCGACGTCGCCGGCACGCGGCAGATCGCCGAGTTCGGCGTCGTCTTCCTGCTCTTCACGCTGGGTCTCGAGCTGTCGACCGGCCAGCTGTACCGGCTGCGGCGCTGGGTCTTCGGCCTCGGCAACACGCAGATCCTCGTCACCGCGTTGCTGATCGCGGGGCTTGCGCGCTTCTTCGGCAACGCCTGGCCGGCGGCGATCGTGCTGGGACTCGCGCTCGCGCTGTCGTCGACGGCGATCGTCATGCAGCTGCTCGCCGAGCGGCGTGAGCTGGGCTCACCGGTCGGGCGCGTCGCCTTCGCGGTGCTGCTGATGCAGGACCTGATGGTCGTGCCACTGCTCGTGCTCGTCGATCACGTCGACGACGAAGGCGCTGCGCTCGGCCTGTCGCTGCTGTATGCGTCGCTGAAGGCGATCGTCGCCATCGCGGCGATCGTCGTCGTCGGCAAACGGCTCGCGCAGCCGCTGTTCCGGCGCGTCTCGGCGACGCATCAGCCCGACGCCTTCATGGCGCTGACCCTGCTGGTGACGCTGGGCACCGCGGCGATGACCTGGGCCGCCGGGCTGTCCTTCGCGCTGGGCGCCTTCCTCGCCGGTCTGCTGCTCGCCGAGACCGCCTACCGCCACCAGGTGCAGCTGACGATCGAGCCCTTCCGCGGCCTCTTCATCGGCCTCTTCTTCCTCGCCGTCGGCATGGGCATCGATCTGCGCGCGCTGGGCGACGAGCCGCTGTGGATTCCGCTGTCGATGCTCGGCCTGTATGCGATCAAGTTCGTCGTCACCGCGCTCGCGATGCGGGCCTTCGGCCTGTCGCGCACGGCGGCCGTCGAAGGCGGCCTGTTGCTCGGCCAGGGCGGCGAGTTCGCGTTCATCGTGATCGGCATCGCTTTGGCGCAGGGGCTCATCGCGCCGCCGGTCGGCCAGTTCATGCTGATCGTCGTCGGCTTCAGCATGCTCGTCGCGCCGCTGGTCGCCCGCCTCGGTCACCTGCTCGGGCGTCGCCTGCACGACAAGGGCGCGGCGCGCGACTGCGCGCACGAGGCACTGCCCGAGCTCTCCGATCACGTCGTGATTGCCGGCTACGGGCGCGTCGGCCAGCTGCTCGGCGAGGTGCTCGATCGCGAAGGCATTCCGTATCTCGCGATCGATCGCGATCCGCGCCTCGTCGAAGGGCTGCGGGCGAGCGGCACGCCGGTCTACGTCGGCAGATCGGAAG
>JBFWSI010000414.1:0-4283 GCA_050248455.1 Gammaproteobacteria bacterium
ACGCCGTGCTCGAGCGCATGGGCTCGATCACGCCGATGGCCGATCACTGCATCCCGAACACCTCGCCCGTGCGTATCAAGAAACACGCGCAGGACATCGGGCCGGCGCTGCCGGTGCCCGATCCGCGCGTCGGCTACCTGCTGCCGGACGATCCGGACCGGCCGCAGAAAGTCGTCGACGCGCACGGCGTCGAGCGCTACGAGGCGGACTACCGCGCGAACGAGGACGGTTTCCTCGGCTCGCCGAAGGGCAGCAAGACGACGCTCGACGTGGTCTATCTCGCGCCGGCGATGAAGCAGGGTCTCGAGGTGCGCGACCTGGCCGAGGTGACGACGATCTCACGCCAGGCCGCCGGCCCACGCTACCGCGTCGACTACATCGACCATCATGGCGATCATCACGCCGGTCGCCCGAGCTCGCTCGCGGCCGAGCACGTCGTCGTCGCTGCCGGCACGCTGAACACGCTCGCGATCCTGTTGCGCAGTCGTGCGCAGGGCCTGCTGAAGGGCATGCCGATGCTCGGCCGCCGCTTCGGCACCAACGGCGATTACTTCGGCTACTGGGATTACGACGAGCCGGACGTCACGCAGAGCGTCGGCCTGCCGACCACGGGCGGCGTGCGCCTGCTCGACGACCCGGAATGTCCCGTGATCGGCGGCGGCGGCCTGCCGGCCGTCGACAGCTACCCGCTGCCGAAGTTCGTGCGCGAGCGCATGAAGCGCGCCTACATGATCGCCGGTCTCGGCGAGGACACGCTGAACGGCACGGTGGCCTGGGTCGGCGATCGGCTGCGCATCGATTACGACCCGGACAAGAGCCCGATCTTCGCGAAGCTCAAGGCGACCTTCGCCGAGATCGGCCGCCGCACGGGTCATCGCATCTATGCACCGAAGACACCGATCACGGTGCACCCGACCGGCGGCGCCTGCGTCGCGGACAGCGTCGAGCAGGGCGTCATCGACGCCAACGGCGAAGTCTTCGACAACCCCGGCCTCTACGTCGCGGATGCCGCAGCGCTGCCGCGCAGCCCGGGCGGCCCGCCGTCGATGACGATCGCAGCCTGGGCCGATCGACTCGCGACCCGCTTCATCGCGCGCCACGGGCCAACGGCTCTCGCGCCTCATCGCGCCTCGTAGCCCGGATGCAGCGTAGCGGAACCCGGGATCTTTCCCGGCTCATGCGCCGCTCAATCTAGCCACGGAGAGCACGGAAGACGCGGAGAAAGAAATGGATTGAAGCCCGCGTCTCCGTAACTCGCTCGTGAACGTTCGAGCCGGCGTTACGGAGGCTTCCATCAATATCTCTTTCTCCGTGTCCTCCGTGCTCCTCGTGGCTATATAGCTGAGCGTAAAATCCACTCCACTGGCGTTTCGATAGCGTATGCCCGTGTAGAAACCTCCCACGTCATTCCCGCGCCAGCGGGAATCCACGCCTGACGAGGAAGTCTCCGTCGGGCGATTCTTCTTTTTCCGCGCTGGATGCCGGGCGAGTGCGTGGATTCCCGCTGGCGCGGGAATGACGGTAATCGACACGCACTGGAGCGTATTTGCGCTCAACTATATAGATTGAAAAGTGCATATCAGCGCCGATGGCCCGTATCCCGGGTTTCGCTATGCCGCGCCCGGGCTACGGCAACGGTGCGGGCTCACAGCGACGGTATCTGGCCCTTGCCTTCACGCGCCTCGCGCGCCTTGGTTTCGAGTGCCTGGACCTCGGCATCGGCCGCTTCGCTCGCCGTCACGTAGTGACCGATGTCGTACATGATCGCTTCGAAGTTGTCGACGACCTCTCCGCCCGTCGTGCTCAGGATGAAGTACAGCTGCGAACCGCAGGTCTTGTAGTCCGGCGGCGAGGGATTGCGCTGATTGGCGGCCTTCAGATGGATCATCAGGTCGCTGCCGTCGCTCTGCGGTCGATAGGTCGGAAAGCCCGGGCGCTGCGGATCGCGCGCGAGGCAGCGCGGCTGGTCCGCGGGATGATCCCAGGACAGGGATGAGTTGTCGGGCGTCACCGCGGTCGGCTTGCCGTACTTCTGTTCGAGCGCCTGCACGTACTGCGGGAACGAGGGCTGGTTCTGCACAATCTTTTCGCGCCGGCTGACGGCCCACAGCCTGCCGCCCTGCGGCGGCGGCGAGAACAGCAAGGTGAACTCGGGCACCGCCTGCTGCGCGTTCGGCCGGCTCGCCCGCAGCTCGCCGAGAAACTGATCGGTCTGGAAGGTCTCGATGCCGTCCGTGTAGTTGTAGTAGCTGTCGACCCTGGTGATATTGAGCGTCGGCTCGTGCGCCTGCAACGCCGCCATCGCCTCCTGCTCGGTCATGCCGAGCTTGAGCCCGACGATGTCGAAGGGCGCTTGCGCCGTCGCGGCCATCGTGCACAGCGCGAGGCCGAATCCCGAAAGTGCTTTCTTCTTCATTCTTTACCGTCCTCGATTTTTGTATCGACGACGACGCGGCCGCGCGCAACCGGCGACCGCGCCACGTCCAGCGCGAGAGACTAGGAGGCACGGCGCGGGCAGGCAAGTCGGAATTCTTCACGGTTGCCGGCGTTCTTCGTGGCTGGATCGAGCGGCGTGCAGGTTCGGGAAAGATCCCGGATTCCGCTCCGCTGCACCCGCGCTACGGGAACGATGCTCAGGCTTTCGCTGCGACCTCCAGCCAGAACGTCACGGGCCCGTCGTTGACGAGCGCGACCTGCATGTCGGCGCCGAACACGCCGCTGCCGACGAGAGGATGCCGCGCGCGGGCGCGCTCGACGAGATGCTCGAACAGCGCGCGACCGAGCGTGGGTGGTGCAGCCGACGTAAAGCTCGGCCGCAGACCCTTCGCGGTATCGGCGGCGAGCGTGAACTGCGGCACCAGCAGCAGGCCGCCGCCGATCTCGCGCAGGCCGAGATTCATGCGGCCCGCGTCGTCGGCGAACACGCGATAGTCGAAGAGGCGCTCGAGCAGGCGATCGGCGGTGTCGGGCGTGTCTGCCGGCTGCACGCCGACGAGCACCAGCAGGCCCGGCCCGATGCGGGCGACTTCATGGCCGTCGACGCAGACGGCCGCTTCGCACACCCGCTGCAGCAGACCGATCACGCCGCTTCAGGCCGTCTGGCTGCGCGACTCCCGCTTGCGATCCGACTCCTTCAGCATGCGCTTGCGCAGCCGGATCGCGCCCGGCGTCACCTCGACGAGCTCGTCGTCGGCGATGAATTCGAGCGCCTGCTCGAGATCGAAGCGGATCGGCGGCGTCAGCAGCAGGTTCTCGTCGCTGCCGGCGGCGCGGATGTTGGTGAGCTTCTTGGCCTTCAAGGGATTGACGACGAGATCGTTGTCGCGCGAATGGAGGCCGACGATCATCCCTTCGTAGACTTCGTCGCCGTGGCCGACGAACAGGCGGCCGCGCTCCTGCAGATTGAACAGCGCGTAGGCCAGCGCCTTGCCGGTGTCGTTGGAGACGAGGACGCCGTTGACGCGACCGCCGATCGTCCCCTGCTTGACCGGCCCGTACTTCTCGAAGGAGTGGTAGAGCAGGCCCGTGCCCGCCGTCGCGGTCAGGAACTCGGTGCGGAAGCCGATCAGGCCGCGCGCCGGAATCGAATAGTCGAGGCGCACGCGGCCGCGGCCGTCGGGCACCATCTCGACCACGGTGCCGCGCCGGGTGCCGAGACGCTCCATCACCGCGCCCTGGTATTCGGTCGGCACGTCGACGGTCAGCTGCTCGTAGGGCTCCTGCAGCTCGCCGTCGACTTCCTTGAAGATCACCTGCGGACGCCCGACGGACAGCTCGTAACCTTCGCGGCGCATGTTCTCGATCAGGATCGACAGGTGCAGCTCGCCGCGGCCGGACACGGTGTAGCGCTTCGGGTCGTCGGTCGGCTCGACGCGCAGCGCGACGTTGTGGATCAGCTCGCGTTCGAGGCGCTCGGCGATCTGCCGGCTGGTGACGAACTGGCCCTCGCGACCGACGAAGGGCGAGTCGGAGACCTCGAAGCTCATGCTGACGGTCGGCTCATCGACCATCAGCGGCGGCAGCGCCTCGACCGCGCCGGTCGCGCACAGCGTGTCCGAGATGCGCGGCGTGTCGACGCCCGTCAGCGCGACGATGTCGCCCGCCGACGCGCTGGGTCGCGCCTCGCGCGTCAAGCCGTGGAAGGCGAGCACCTCGAGGATGCGCGAGGGGCGCGTGCGTCCGTCGGCGTCGATCACGGTCACGTTCATGTTCGGCGTCACCGTGCCGCGCTTGATGCGGCCGATCGCGATTGCACCGACGTAACTCGTGTAATCGAGCGAGGT
>JBFWSI010000415.1:0-4281 GCA_050248455.1 Gammaproteobacteria bacterium
ACCCTGCCGCAGCTCCTTCACGCGCTGCATCTCGGCGGCGAGCTGGCAGCGCCGCAGCTCGCGCTGCGTCGCCTGCAACGCGAGCAGATTGCGCACGCGTACCAGCAGCTCGTGCGGGCGAAAGGGCTTGGCGATAAAGTCCGTCGCCCCGGCTTCCAGCGCATCGAGATGCTCGTTGGCGCCGGTGCGCCCCGTCATCACGATGATCGGAATGCCGGCGAGCAGCGGTTGGCGGCGCACCAGCCGGCAGAGCTCGTGCCCGGCCACGCCCGGCAGGTTGACGTCGACGAGCATCAGATCGGGTGGATCCTCGCGCAGCAGGCTCAGCGCTTCGGTGACGGTCGCCGCCTCGTCGATCGCGATCGCGTCGTCCTCGAGGCAGCGCGAGACGAGGTGCCGCAGCAAAGGCTCGTCGTCGACGACGAGCACGCGGGCACGGGCTGCGGCAGGATTCGGGACGTTCATGGGTCGTGGGTGGCGCGGCGCCTGCACCGCATCCTCCACGCCTCGACCGCAGGCCGCCGTCGGTCGCCGGCGGCTCCGCGTGTCGCCGCCTGCCCGGCAGCGCGCGTCCTCTCGCTTCAGCAGAAGCTCTGCGTCACGAGGATCTCCGTCGCCGTCGCGTGCACGCCGATGCCCTCGCGCCGCCAGTGCGGCGTGAGGAGGTTGCGCCGGTGGCCCGCGCTCTTCATCCAGTCGGCGACGATGTCGCGCGCGAGCCGCGCGGTATCGGGCCACGGCGGGAGCGCGTTCGCGGCCTTGCCCGAGACGTGCTGCTCGCGCTTCGCGATGTTCTCCGCACCGAGATGGATGCGCTGACCGACTTGCACGCGGCAGTCGTAGTTCGCCGCCGCGTAGCGCGCCCGGAAAGTGCTGCCGTCGGGGCTCGCATGCGCGAAGTATTGGCGGCGCGCCATGTCGGCGCTGTGAGCCGCGGCAATCGCGGCGAGCGCCGGATCCCAGGCGAGCGGCGCAAGTCCCGCGGCCTGCCGTGCCGCGCCGACTTCCGCATGCAGGCGCGCGGCGAGTTGGGTCGCGAGCACCGTTTCACCGTCGGGGGCTGCAGCGGCCAGCCCGCCCGCGGCCGCGACGCAGACGAGCCACCCGCGCGCAAGCTGCGCGCTGCGGCGCGACATCGAACCTCGACGACGCCGAGCGAACGACGATTCGAAGCTTTCCTTTCCCACGCTCGAGACTCCGCGGCTGCGACTTCGGCAGCCTGCGCTGCCCGTGCCCCGCGCTTCAAGTGGGGACTTACGCGTCGGCCCGACGCTTGCTATGGTCCGGCCTCTCGCGGCGCCGCGCGCCTATCCCCATCCAGGAGCCTGCAGATGAAACTCGATTCCTCGATCACCGCCGTCGTCACCGGCGGCGCCTCCGGCCTCGGCGAGGCCACCGCCCGACTGCTCGCCGCGCACGGCGTGAAGGTCGCGCTGTTCGACGTCAACGTCGAACGCGGCGAAGCGCTCGCCGCGGAGCTCGGCGGCGCGTTCTGCAAGGTCGACGTGACCTCGAACGCCGACGTCGAAGCCGCCTTCGCGAAGTCACGCGCCGCGCTCGGCCAGGAGCGCATCCTCGTCAACTGCGCCGGCATCGGCGGCGGCGCGGCGAAGACCGCCTCGCGCGATCGCAAGGGCGGCGAGATCCGCGAATACCCGCTCGACAACTTCGAGCGCATCATCCAGGTCAACCTGATCGGCACCTTCCGCTGCATCACGAAGAGCGCGGCGGGCATGCTGAGCCTGCCGCCGCTTGCCGACGGCGAGCGCGGCGCGATCGTCAACACCGCGTCCGTCGCCGCCGAGGACGGCCAGATCGGCCAGGCCGCGTACACGGCGTCGAAGGCCGGCGTCGTCGGCATGAACCTCGTCGTCGCGCGCGATCTCGCCAGCGAAGGCATCCGCTGCAACACGATCCTGCCCGGCATCTTCGACACGCCGCTGCTCGCGCGCGCGCCGGAGAACGTCCGCGCCAGCCTCGCGCTGCAGGTGCCCTTCCCCTCGCGCCTGGGCCAGGCCGACGAATTCGCGCAGCTCGCGCTGACGATGATCACCTGCACCTACTTCAACGGCGAAGACGTCCGCCTCGACGGCGCCATTCGCATGGCGCCGCGCTGAGTCCGGGGGGCACACGTTGGCCGCTATGCAGCTTGAATCCAGCCACGGAGGACACGGAGAAAGAAAGGGATTGCTCGGGAGCCTCCTCTGTGCCGGCACCGGCAATTACGATCGAGGGATGGAGGCGCAGGCCCAATCCATCTCTTCCTCCGTGCCCTCCGTGTCCTCTGTGGCTAGATTCCTGAGCATCGAACGAGACGCGAAAAAAGGAGAGTGAGCGGTGGCTGAAGCCTGGATCATCGATGCTTGCCGGACGCCGCGGGGAGCGGGCAAGCCCGGCAAGGGAGCGCTGGCGTCGTTTCATCCGCAGCACCTGGGGGCGACGGTGCTGCGCGCGATCGCCGAGCGCAACGCGCTCGACACCTCGCTCGTCGACGACATCATCTGGGGCACGAGCTCGCAGCGCGGGCAGCAGTCGGGCGATCTCGCGCGCATGGCGGCGCTGGACGCGGGCTATGACGTCCGCGCGAGCGGCGTGACGCTCGCACGCTACTGCGGCTCGGGCATTTCGTCGGTGAACTTCGCGGCGGCGGTGATCATGGCGGGGCAGGAAGACCTCGTCATCGCCGGCGGCACCGAGCTGATGTCGACCTACAACAATCCGGACGTGAAGGGCTCGCCGTTCCTGGACAGCGACAACGAGCGGCTGCGCGCCGTCCATCCGCAGCCGCACCAGGGGATCTGCGCGGACGCCATCGCCACCCTGGAGAACATTCCGCGCGAGGCTCTCGATGCGCTCGGCTTCACCAGCCAGCAGCGCGCGGGCCGCGCGATTGCCGAAGGCCGCTTCGCGCGCTCGCTGGTGCCGGTTCGTCGCGACGACGGCTCGCTCGCGCTCGATCGCGACGAGCTGCCGCGGCCGAACACCACGCTCGCCGATCTCGCGAGCCTCAAGCCCGCGTTCGAAGCGATGGGCAATCACCCTCTCGACGACCAGGGCACGACCTACGTCTCGCTGGTGAAGCAACGCTATCCCGCGCTCGAGATACGCCACGTGCACCATGCCGGCAATTCCTCCGGCGTCGCCGACGGGGCAGCGGCCGTGCTGCTCGCTTCGCCCGAGTTCGCGCAGGCACACGGCTTGAAGCCGCGCGCGCGCATCGTCGCCACCGCGAACATCGGCGACTCGCCGACCTTGATGCTCAACGCGCCGGTGCCGGCGACGCGCAAGGTGCTGAAGAAGGCCGGTCTCACGCTTGCCGACATCGATCTCTTCGAGATCAACGAGGCTTTCGCGGTGGTGACGGAGAAGTACATCCGCGATCTCGAGCTCGATCGCGACAAGGTCAACGTCAACGGCGGCGCGATCGCCCTCGGTCATCCGATCGGCGCGACGGGCGCGATGCTGATCGGCACGGTGCTCGACGAGCTCGAGCGCCAGGGCAAGCAGTTCGGCCTCGTCACGATGTGCGCCGCCGGCGGCATGGCGCCGGCGCTCGTGCTCGAGCGGATTTGAAATTGCCGAATCCGGGGGGCATTGCGGCTTCGAGCGCCGATCAATCTAGCCACGGAGAGCGCGGAGGACACGGAGAAGAGAAGAAATTTGGTGGGCGCCTCCTCGACACAGATGCCGCCAGATTCCCCTTTCTTCCTCCGTAGCCGGTGTTGGGCTTCCTTCGTCAGCCCAAGCCACGAGCTGCGCGAACCTCGTAGCCCGGGTGCAGCGTAGCGGACCCGGGATCGGCATATCGGCAAGCCGAAGATCCCGGGTTCCGCGCTGCGCGCTGCACCCGGGCTACGAGATCGGCGCTCAGCCGCCCACCGCCTTCATCAGCGCCGCGTGCTGGTCGAGCAGCTTCAGCGTCGCGTCCTTGCCGTCCGCCGGACAGGCGAGGATTGCGCGATGCACGCCGAGATCGCGGTAACGCTTCAGCTCGTCGACCTTCGTCGGCGCCCAGAAGAACGAGATCTCGATGTCGGAGAGCTTGCGGCCATGGCGCTCGAGGCGCGTCCTCAGATCGGCGAGCTCGGCGCCGATGTTCTTCATCTGCGCCGGCAGCGGCACCCAGCCGTCGCAGAAGCGCGCGACGCGCTCGCGACCCCACGGCGAGGCCGCGCCCATGACGATCGGCGGATGCGGCTTCTGCACCGGTTTCGGATACGACCAGATCGGATCGAAGTTCACGTGCTTGCCGTGGTGGCTGGACTGCTCCTGGGTCCAGCA
>JBFWSI010000416.1:0-4277 GCA_050248455.1 Gammaproteobacteria bacterium
CGGCCTCGCGCTCGCCGGCGGAGCCAGCACCTTGCGCACGGGCGCGAGGAACACGGTATCGCCCAAGTCGACCTGGCCCGCGTAGCAGACTACGCCCCAGGTCCTCAGCTCGACGTCGATGCCGTGCTTGACCTCGACGCTGCGGTCGTTCGCTTCGCAGTAATACACGTAGATCGGCATGGACCCGAGACCCTTTCCAGTGCACTCACCGTCAGCATGGTCGCCGGGGGCGCGCCCGGCAAGCGGTCGGCGACGAGCGGTAGCGCCGCTGCCCGCGGGCGGCGCGAGACCGCAGGCGGGCCGTGACGGGGATCACGGCGCGTCGAAACGCGGCAGCGTATCGAGGCTCGCTTCCCAGCGCCGGCCGTCGAAGGGCTCGACGGTGAGGCTCGCGATGCTGCCGCGGTCCAGGCAGCGCGCGTTGACGCTGTAGCCGTCGGGATGCGAGCGCGGCACGTAGAAGGACTTGACGCCGCAGCGGGTACAGAACAGGTGGCGCGCAGTGCCGGTATTGAAGCGGTATTCGGTCAGCGCCGAGGCGTCCGTCGCCAGGCGGAACTGCGCGGCCGGGACCAGCAGGTGCAGATAGCCCGTCATCGCGCAGACGCTGCAGTTGCAGTCCTGCACGCGCAGATCGCGCGGCGCGTCCACCTCGAAACGCACGGCGCCGCAGTGGCAGCCGCCGCGATGAGTCACCAGTGCCGCCGTCATCGTTCCCTCCTACGCGCCTCGTCGTTACGGCGCCGTATAATCGTACCGGCTCCACGCCTACGCGACCGAGGACCGCCGGCATGCTCGTCATCGAACAAATCCCCGTGCTCTCCGACAACTACGTCTATCTCGTGCACGAACCCGACGCGAACCTGACCGCCGTCGTCGATCCTGCCGTGACGGAGCCCGTCGTCGCCGCCCTCGCCGAGCACGGCTGGCGGCTGACGCACATCCTGAACACGCACCATCATCCCGATCACGTCGGCGGCAATCTCGAGCTGAAGGCCGCGACGAGATGCACCGTCGTCGGGCCGCGCGCCGATCGCGAGCGCATTCCGGGCCTCGATCTTGCAGTCGGCGACGGCGACGTCTTCCGCTTCGGCAACAGCACCGCGCTCGTCTACGACGTCCCCGGCCACACGCGCGGCCACATCGCCTATCACTTCGCGGGAGACCATGCGCTGTTCTGCGGCGATACGTTGTTCGCCCTCGGCTGCGGCCGCATGTTCGAAGGCACGCCGCCGCAGATGTGGCGCTCGCTCGAGCGCCTGCGCCGGCTGCCGGGCGATACGCTCGTCTACTGCGCCCACGAGTACACGCAGTCGAACGGCCGCTTCGCGCTCAGCGTCGAGCCCGGCAACGCGGCGCTGCAGGCACGCATGCGCGAAGTCGACGCGCGCCGCGCCCAGGGCCTGCCGACCGTGCCGTCGACACTCGCCGACGAATGCGCGACGAACCCTTTCCTCCGCCCCGAAAGCCCCGAGCTCCAGACCGCCATCGGCCTCGTCGGCGCCCCGCTGCACGAAGTCTTCGGCGCGACGCGCGCGCGCAAGGACACGTTCCGCTGAATCCTGCGCCGTGCCGGGTTCGGCCTTTAAATTTGGCCACGGAGAACACAGAGAACACGGAGGAGGAAAGGGATTGTTCCGAGCCGCCGCAGCGCCGTCGCCAATAGCCATGAGCGAGTCACGGAGGCGCAGGCCCAATCAATCTCTTCCCTCCGTGTTCTCTGTGTTCTCCGTGGCTAAATTCATCGAGCACGCCCAGCGGCTCAGCATCAAATTCAGGCACCGACGCGGCTCCTGATGGCCTCCACAAGCGCCGCGACGCGATCGAGCGCGTGCAGCGGATCTTCGGCGGGCGGCAGCAGGAAGATGAGCTTGCGGTAGCCGCGGGCGACGAAGTCGGCGGCGAGGCCGGCGTCCCAGGGCACGTCGGCGAGCGCGTCGCTCTGCTCGTCGAAGTCGCGCTCGCGCTGCGCGCAGGCGGCGCGCAGATCGGCGATCGCATCGCCGTCGTAGCGGCCGTGGTAGACGATCCAGCCGTCGGCGTAGTCGGCGACGCGGCCGGGCACCCACTTCGAGTTCGAGCCGATCCACACCGGCGGGCCCACGGGCTGCAGCGGCTTCGGATAGCACCACATCGGCCCGAAGTCGACGAACTCGCCGCTGAACGACGCTTCCTCCTCGGCCCAGATCGCGCGCATCGCGAGCACGCGCTCGCGCACGACCTTCCAGCGCGTCTTGAACTCGGTGCCGTGATTGCGCATCGCGACGTCCAGCGCACCGCCGGCGACACCGAGGATCACGCGCCCCGAGGACAGCAGATCGAGCGAGGCGACGGCCTTCGCCGTGTTGATCGGATCGCGGTGCGTGACGAGGCAGACGGCGAAGCCGAGCAAGAGGCGCTCGGTGACGGCGGCCGCCGCCGACAGCGCGACGAAGGGATCGTAGAGCCGCGACAGCGGATCGAGCAGCCCCTCGACCGGCGGCCAGTCGCGCTTGCGATCGCGCGGGATGTGGCTGTTCTCGGGCAGGAACAGCATGTCGAGACCTCGCGCTTCGACCTCGCGCGCGAGCCTCGGCGGCGATGGCGTGCGATCGGTCGCGAGCGCGAGCACGCCGATCTCCACGCGCGAGGGCGGCGTGCAGCGGCGGCTCATGCGCGCGTCCCGCCGTCTAGCGCTGCCACTTCATCCGGCCGCAGCGCGCGCCATGCGCCCTTCGCGAGCGTGCCGAGCGCGACGGGGCCGATCGCGACGCGCACCAGCCGCAGCACCGCGCAGTCGAGCGCCGCGAGCATCCGCCGCAGCTGCCGGTTGCGGCCTTCGTCCAGCACGATCTCGAGCCAGCCGTGACGCCCGCCGGCGCGCAGCACGCGGGCCTCGACGACACGGAGCAGCGTGCCGTCGTCGAGCGCGATGCCTCGCTCCAGCGCCGCGACCAGTGCCTCATCCGGGACGCGATCGATCTGCACGTGATAGGTCTTGGCGACACCGTGCGCGGGATCGGTGATCCGTGCCGCCCACGCGCCGTCGTTGCTCATCAGCAGCAGTCCTTCGCTCGCCTTGTCGAGCCGGCCGACCGGCGCGAGCCAGGGCAGGCCGGCGCCGTCGAGGCACCGATAAATGGTGTCGCGCGCATGCTCGTCGCTGCGCGTCGTGACGAGACCGCGCGGCTTGTTCAGCGCGACGTAGACCTTCGCCGCCGCCACCAGCGGCCGGCCGTCGACCTCGATGCGGCTCGCGCTCGTCGTCGGCGCTTCCGGATTGCGCTCGATGCGGCCGTCGAGACGCACGCGGCCGCTCTCGATGAGCGCGGCGGCAGCCCCCCGCGAGCAGTGGCCGCGCTTGCTCAGCGCGCGCGCGAGCCCGCTGCGCGGCGCGGCGGAAGCGCGAGATCGAAGCACCTCGAGCCTGCGTGGAACGGGCGCGGCGAAAGGATTACTTGGCGGCCGTGACTTCGAGCTCGATCAGCATGCCCGGCCAGACCAGGCCGGAGACGAAGCTGAGCATCGAGGCCGGCCTGTGCCCACCCAGATGGCGCGTGCGGATGTCCCGATAGGCATTCAGATCCTCGCGCCGGATCAGGTACTGAGTGAGTTTGACGATGTCCTCCACCCGCATGTCCGCCTGTGCCAGTATGGCTTCGACGTTGCGCCAGGCGAGCTCGGCCTGCGCGGCGAAATCGGCAGGCAGATTCCCGGTGTCGGGATCGACGCCGGGCGTTCCCGACACGTGCAGCACGCGTGCCGCCCCGTTCACGTCGACGGCATCGCTGTAGGTGCCGATGCGCGCCGCGATGCCGGCATTGACCGTTCGGTTCATGCTTACCTCCTGCGGCCACCGGAAGCGTCGATGGAATGATTCGAAGCATGCCGCGAGCCCGGGGGAGGATACCAGTCATTTCGTGGCGCAGAACCGGGGCGACGATGATCCCGTCGCCCGGGTGGAGCGGAGCGGAACCCGGGAGCTTCGCGGGCCCATACGCCGATCCCGGGTTACGCGCTGCGCGCTCCACCCGGGCTACGAAGAACGGTCGTCTGACCGGCACTGGGCACCGCGGCCGCCTATGCGCACAATGACGTCGATGATCGACATCGAGGATCTCCGCTTCGACTACCCCGGCGTGCGCGCCCTCGACGGCGTGTCCAGCCATCTCGAGCGCGGCACGATCACGGCGCTGGTCGGACCGAACGGGGCCGGCAAGACCACGCTGATGCGCTGTGTCTGCGGGCTCGAGCGGCCGCTGTCGGGCCCTATCACGGTCGATGCCGTCGACGTCGTC